>DAITLT010000017.1:0-20904 GCA_036835505.1 Pseudomonas sp. | reverse complement strand
TGCGTAGTGAGGTGCAGTTTGTCAGTGGCGGCTCACGCCAAGGTATCACCACGCTAATTAGCGGTGGCGAGATGGGCGGGCTGATTCGTTACCGCGAAGATGTTTTGGATGTGACCCTGAACTCGGTCGGGCGCCTGGCATTGTCGGTGGCTGACGAGATGAATCGTCAACTAGGTCAGGGTCTGGACCTCAAGGGGAATTTTGGCTCTGAGCTGTTTCGTGACATCAACGATCCGCTGTTGACTGCCCAACGTAGTTTGGCCCGGGTAGGCAATAGTGACCCGACGGCCAATCTAACGGTCTCGATTACTGATACCACACAGCTCAGCAATAGTGATTACGACGTCAGTTTTACCAGCCCTACTGCCTATACGGTTCGACGGGTTTCTGATGGTGTGGTGTTCCCAACCAGCCCGGCAACTTTTGATCTAACCACCTTGCCTGCGCCGCAAGTTGATGGCTTCTCGCTGGGGGTGGCTACGGGTACTTTTGCCGCCGGCGATCAATTTCGAGTAACCCCCACGCGTAATGGCGGCGATGAAATTCGTGCTGATTTGCAAAAGGCCGAGGAGTTGGCTTTTGCTGCACCATTAAAAGCCGTCAAAAGCCCTGCGAACACGGGCTCAGGGGTGATTACCCAGCCCACGGTAATTACCCGCATTGACCCCAGTTTTGATCCAAACGATCCAAGCATTCGTGATCCGCTGGAGACTAGTTTGCGCAATGCTCCGCCCATGCGGATTTTGATGGGGCCCGTGGCCTCGCCGCAGACCTACACGGTGGTCGATGTTGATGGCAACGACATAAGCACGGGCTTGCCTCCGACGCTGCCTTATGCAGCCAGCATCGTGCCGGGGCAGAACAATAAGATCCAGATTAATGTGCCCGCCTCGGCGGGACCGCCCGCCGTGCCCAGTGCTTTCTCCTTTGAACTGACCATCAGTGGTCGTCCTGTGGAGGGGGATAGTTTCACCGTCGCATTCAATACCAATGGCGTTTCGGATAACCGTAATGCTCTGCAAATGGTGGGATTACAAACCAAGAGCACGGTAGGCGTTGATTTGGCGAATCCAACCACAACAGGTGCTAGTTTTACGGATGCTTATGGTGATCTGGTTGAGCGCGTCGGCACGTTGACCAGCCAGGCGCGTGTTGATGGTCAGGCCACGACGGCCATTCTCAAGCAGGCGACAAATGATCGTGACTCGGTTTCTGCGGTCAATATGGATGAAGAGGCGGCCAAGTTGATTCAGTTTCAGCAGTATTACCAGGCCTCGGCCCAAATCATTCAGGTGGCCAGAACCCTGTTTGATACCTTGATCAATACGTTCTGACGATGACAACCCCCTAATGGGGAGATGAGCCAGGACTCATCGCTTAAGAGGTTCTCGACATGGTCATGCGCATCTCCTCTATTCAGTCCTTCAATAATGGCGTCAGCGGCCTGCAGGAGAACTACGCCAATGTCACGCGGACGCAGGAGCAAATCAGTAGCGGTAAGCGCATATTGACTCCTGCGGATGATCCTGTGGCCTCAGTGCGCCTGTTGCAGTTGGATCAGCAGCAAGCAGTGTTAACTCAGTACAAAGATAATTTGACGGCAGCCAAGAACAGTCTGACCCAGGAAGAAACCACCCTGACCTCGACGGTTAACGTCTTGCAGCGGATTCGTGAATTGACGGTGCAGGCCGGCGGTGGTGCGCTATCTGCCGCAGATCGTAAGGCTATTGCCAACGAACTGGGTGAACGTGAAAACGAATTGCTTAACTTAATGAATAGCCGCAATGCGCGCGGCGAGTACCTGTTCTCTGGCTACCTGGGCAAGACCGAGCCATTTATTCGCAATCCGGATAACACCTATTCCTATCAGGGCGACGAAGGGCAACGTAGCCTGCAAGTTGCCAGTTCGACCACTGTTGCGATCAATGACAATGGTCGTGAACTGTTTGAAGCGGCCAGCAATGCCAATCGAATCAGCAATAGCGGGGGCGTCAATAATCCGAACTTGCCAACCCCGCCGTTGCCCGCCACCACGATTGCGGCCGTGCCCAGTGCCAATCAGCGCGTGTTCATGTCGCCAGGGCTAGTGGAAGACAACGAGCAATTCAATTCGAGTTTTCGCAATGGCGAGCCCTATTCGCTGGCGTTTGTCAGTGGCAAGCAGTTCCGAATTTATGACAGCGCAGGCACCGATGTAACCTCGGAGATTCCAGGCGCTGGGCAGATAGATCCATTGGCCAGCAGCGGCAACGTGATTAACTTTCGCGGTATGCGCTTTCAGTTGGATGTGATCCTGAAAGACGGTGACAACGCCCTTGATCTGGATAATTTACTGGCCAACACAACAACTCCAGGTTTGCCGGGGGCGGGGACCCATAGTTTCACTTTGCAGACCTCGCCAACCGAATTTGCCCTCACTCGGGCCTCAAGTAATGGCTCTGCGGCCGTTGTCAGTGGTGGCACCATCACCAACCAGGCAACGTTCGATGCTCAGTTTCCAACATCCGGTGTCTTGCTGCGGTTTACCAGTCCGAGCAACTACAGTGTCTATTCACAGCCGGTCGGCCCGAGCAGTAGCCCAATTTCCGTTGGTAATGCGCCAGGTCCGTATCCGGCAACCATTAGCTTGTATGGCGCAGACTTTACCCTTAGTGGCGCTGCTGCGATTGGTGATGAGTTCAATGTACAGCCACAGTTTCAGGAGCAGCGCAGCATCCTCAATACCATCGCCCGCTTGCGCCAGGCATTGGAGTCGAGCCCTAGCTCTCCAGTGGGTAATCTGGCCGTTCGTGATGAAGTTAATATCGCCCTAAAAAACATGGACAACGGAATTGGTCAGGTATTGGAAGTCCAGACCAAGATCGGCGCGCGTCTGAACTTGGTTGAATCCACCGAAACAGATAATGAAGACGTGACCTTGGTGAATAAGTCGGTGCAAGCAGAGTTGCGTGATCTGGATTACGCGGAGGCACTGTCACGTTTGTCGTTTCAGACTATCGTGTTGGAGGCTGCGCAGCAGAGTTATGTGAAAATTGCCGGGCTGACTTTGTTTGATCAGTTAAGCTGAACGTTTGCCATGCTAGCTCGGTATGTTGGTTGCGCGCGGTTGGTAATGTTAAAAGCCTCTGAATAAATGGCGAGAAATTATGACGGTTGACTCTAAGTGGCTTATTGAATTTTTCCGCGGGCAGGCTCGTTTGGGTTTCGATGAGGGCGACTACACGCGCACCCGGAATAGTTGTCAGAGTGTTCTTAAAGAGTTGCCGGATGACGTTGAGACTTTATCCTTACTGGGTGAGGCGGCTCTTGCTTCCCATGACAGTGCGGCAGCCTGCAGAGCCTTTGATCGTTTGCTCGAATTAAATCCAAGCGATACGAGTTGTGCGTTAAAGCTAGGCAAGGCATATCTACAGATTCAAGATTGGGCCGCCGCCGCGGCGGCATTCAAGCAGGCATTGGAGTTGGAACCCGAGAACGCTGAGGCCGCACAGTCTCTTGTTCTGATCGAGCAACTGCAAGAACGTCTGCATGTCCTTGGGAGCGTTCCCGTGTATCAACCGGGGCGCAATGATCCTTGCTCGTGCGGCAGTGGCTTGAAATATAAAAAGTGCTGCCTGCAAAGCAATAGCCAACACGTTCTCAAACAATGTCTTGAACAAGCGACGCTGGCCCATGATTGGGAGCGGGTGATTTCGTTGGCGGGTGAGATTTTGACGCCGACGGCACAGGATCAGCGCGCCGAGGCCTTGGCGCGTTATCACCAGGGGCAGCGCGAGGATGCATATCTGTTGGTTACAGCGGCCAGGCGTAATTTTCCCAAAGACCCAGACGTGCTCGCGGCGTTGGCAGACCTGGAACTTGATCACAATGTAGCTGAAGCCGAGGCGCTGGCCCGCTTGGCCTTGGCATTCGATCCTGGCCAGTGGTTGGCTTATCTGGTGTTGTCGGCCTGTTGTTCCAGAACCAATCGGCTAGAAAAGGCTGAGTCGATACTGCGAGAGTTGGTTCGAGACAATCCACAATGTGATCTGGCGTGGCAGCGCCTGAGCACCCTTTTGCGCAAGAATCACCGTTTGCCGGATGATCTAGTTGCCATGCGTGAGTGGACGCAAAAATGCCCAGAAAATCCAGATGCCTGGTGTCATCTGGGTATGTCCACAGTGACTGCAGAGGCCAATCTGGATGAGGCAAGAATTTATCTGGAAAAGGCCTTGAGTCTAAAGCCAGAGCATCACGAGGCGCTCTGCTGGTTGGGCTTGTCGTATCAGCACCAACAGAATCCCCAAACTGCGTTGGGCTATTTGTTACAGGGTTTACAGCTTAAGCCGGATTATCAACTTGGCTGGAATATGCTCGGTGCGGTCTACCACTCGGTTGGCCGACAGCATGAAGCCGAAGGCTGCTTTATGCGGGCCATCGCGATTGCACCGAAACAATCGCTGTCGTGGAATAACTTAGCCAACACTTATTTGGATGCCTCATTGCTGGATGAGGCTGAGAAGGTTATGCGTGTTGCCTTGGATATCAATCAGAATGAGGCGGTTCTTTGGAATAACCTCGGCAATATCCTGGGCGCCCGCAAACGCTTGCGCGAAGCCTATAAGGCTTATGTGAAGGCGCTGGAAATTGCACCTGAGTTCAAGCAGGTATTTGTCAATTTGGCAGGAATCGAGTCGCAGTTTGGTGATTTTAATACTGCGGTTGAGCAGTTGCGTCAAGTTCTGGATAATCCCTTGGCGCGCACTAATATACTGTTCACGGTTAATTATCATCCGGACTGGACTGGGCCGGAAGTATTTTCCGTCTATCGGGAGGTGGTAGATGGCTATTTTCCGAAGCGCAAATATTTCTCTTATCCCAATGAGCGCGTAGCTAACAGAAAACTGCGTATCGGTTATGTGTCGCCTGACTTTTGCCATCACGTCTGCTCGTATTTTATCGAGCCGTTGATGCGTAATCACGATCACGAAAATTTTGAGATATTTGCCTACTCGCTGGTTAAGCGCGAAGATCACGTGACTGAGCGCTTTGTGCAATATGCCGACCATTGGCGACTGTGTACCGGGCTTACTTCGGACGCGATAGCCGAGCAAATTCATGCGGATCAGATTGATATTCTGGTCGACTTGGCTGGGCACACGGGGAATAACCGTCTGGAAGCCTTTGCCATCAAACCGGCTCCGGTTCAGGTCAGTTGGTGGGTAGGCTTTGCTTTTGGTTCAGGGCTTGAGCAAATGGATTACTTTCTGGCTGACGATCAGATGCTGCCGCCAGGCTGTGAGTCTTCGTTTTCTGAGCGTCTATGGCGCATGCCGGCGCCGGCGATTGTCTACGAACCTAGTGTGGCTATGCCGGAGTTGTCTGATCTTCCTGCGTTGCAGAATGGCTATATAACTTTCGGTAGTCTTACTCGGCCTATTCGCGTTAATTATAAGGTCATCAAGGCGTGGTCTGAGTTGTTAAAGCGAGTGCCTAATTCAAAGTTGATTCTGGATAGTCACTCTTTCCAAGATACGAGCTTGTGTGAGTACTATCGAAACGAGTTCGCCAAGCATGGTATTCCAGCGCATCGATTGGTGGTCGGCTTTACCTCGCCGGTCTCTGCGGTGCTGAAGAAAATAGATATTGCTCTGGATTGCTTTCCGCATAACTCCGGCACTACGTTATTTGAAAGCCTTTGGATGGGCTTACCTTTCGTGTCTCTGCGCGATCGACCGTCGATGGGGCGCGTGGGCGCGACCATTTTGCATGGCGTGGGACGAGATGAATGGATCGCCGATAACGAGGCAGAATATGTGGATAAATTGGTAGCGTTGGCCAGTGATGTGCAGGAACTGGCTAAGATTCGCGCGGGGCTGCGTGAGGAAATGCAGGCCTCGCCGCTGTGTAACGGTCCTGATTTCACCCGCCGCATGGAGCTGACATATCGACAAATGTGGCAGCGCTATTGCGAAGAAGGAGAGCAGTAATGAAGGCAGTAATTCTGGCCGGTGGTCTGGGCACGCGAATTAGCGAGGAATCGCACCTCAAGCCCAAGCCCATGATCGAGATCGGCGGCAAGCCGATTCTTTGGCACATCATGAAGCAGTATTCGGCCCATGGCATCCACGACTTCGTTATCTGTCTGGGCTACAAGGGTTATGCAATCAAGGATTTCTTTGCCAATTACTTCCTGCACACCTCCGATGTCACCTTCGACATGCGCAACAACAAGATGGAAGTTCACCAGAACTATAGCGAACCCTGGCGCGTGACTTTGGTCGACACCGGCGAAGACACCATGACCGGTGGCCGTTTGAAGAGTGCCGGGCGCTATCTGGATGCGGAAGAGTCGTTCTGTTTCACCTATGGTGATGGCGTCTCTGATCTGAATATCAGCGCCTTGGTGGCCTTCCACCAGGCCCACGGTAAATATGCCACGGTCACTGCGGTGCAGCCGCCGGGCCGCTACGGCGCGCTTGAGCGCGAGGGTGATCAGGTCAAAGGTTTTATCGAGAAACCCCGTGGTGACGGTGGCTGGATCAACGGCGGTTTCTTTGTGCTGTCGCCCAAGGTATTGCCCTATATCGCCGAAGATGCCACTGCCTGGGAGGCTGAACCGCTGACTCAGTTGGCCACTGAGGGGCAGTTGATGGCCTTCCAGCATCAAGGCTTCTGGCACCCGATGGACACCTTGCGCGACAAGAACTACCTCGAGCAACTCTGGTTGAGCGGGGAGGCCCCTTGGAAGCAGTGGAGCTGAGTCCCTCATTTTGGCGCGGCAAACGGGTCCTACTCACCGGACATACCGGCTTCAAGGGTGGCTGGCTGGCGCTGTGGCTGCAGAGCTGGGGGGCACAGGTCAGTGGTTTTGCGCTGCAACCCTCGACTTCACCTAGCCTGTTCGAGTTGGCGCGGGTCGGGGAGGGCATCGATAGCCATATTGGTGATTTGCGCGACCTGGCCGTCCTGCAGAAGGTAATGGCCGAGGTTAAACCGGAAATCGTGCTGCACCTGGCCGCCCAGCCGCTGGTCCGTGAGGGCTATCGGGATCCGCTGGGCACCTATGCCAGTAATGTCATGGGTACGTTGCACCTGCTTGAGGTCATACGCCAGACGGGCGGGGTCAAGGCCTGTGTGCTGGTCACTACCGACAAGGTCTACGCCAACAATGAGTGGGCGTGGCCATATCGCGAGAGCGAAGCGCTCGGCGGTCATGACCCTTACAGCAGCAGCAAGGCCTGTTGCGAGCTGGTGGCCCAGTCATTCGCGGCCTCTTATTTCCCTGCTGCGCGTTATGCCGAGCACGGCTTGGCCATGGCCACGGCCCGCGCCGGTAATGTGCTGGGTGGTGGCGACTTTGCTCCCGACCGTCTGCTGCCCGATATTCTGGCCGCCTGGACGCGCGGTGAGCCGGTGACCCTGCGCTACCCGCAGGCCGTGCGGCCTTGGCAGCATGCCTTGGAGCCACTGGCAGGTTACCTGCAGTTGGCTCAGGGGTTGTACGAGCAGGGCTGCGCGTTTGCTGGTGCCTGGAATTTCGGCCCGAGCGATAGCGATATGTGTACGGTCGGCGAGGTGGTTGAGCGCTTGGCGCAGCGCTGGCCGCAAGCGCCTGGTCTGCTGATCGAACCCAGTGGGTTGCATGAGGCTGGGTTGTTGCGCCTGGATAGCAGTCGTGCCCGCCAGTTACTTGGTTGGACACCTCGTTGGTCGCTAGATAACTGCCTGCAGCAGACGTTGGATTGGCACCAGGCCTGGCAGCATGGCGAGGATATGCGCGCGTTGACCTTGGCGCAGTTAGCCGCTTACAGGGGGCTGCATGAGTGAGTTGAATCTGATAACTCTGCCGCTGGCGGGGCTGTTCAGTCTGCAACATCAGGTGCATGAGGACGAGCGCGGGCGTTTCGCTCGGCTGTTCTGTCAGGGCAGCCTGGCCGCGTTCGGCCAGCCATTGCAGATCCGTCAGATCAATCATTCGCGTACCGCCCGGCGTGGCAGCGTGCGCGGCCTGCACTTTCAGTATCCGCCGCATGCCGAAACCAAGCTGATCACCTGCCTGCGCGGCGCAGTGTGGGATGTTGCGGTGGATTTACGGCGCGGCTCTGCGACCTTTCTGCACTGGCATGCCGAACGCCTTGAGGCCGGCGATGGCCGCAGTTTGTTACTGCCGCCAGGCTTTGCCCATGGTTTTCAGGCGCTGAGTGACGATGCCGAATTGCTCTACCTACACAGTGCCGATTACAGCCCCGAGCATGAGGGCGGTTTGTTCCCCAGTGACGAGCGTCTGGCGATTGCCTGGCCGTTGCCGGTGAGTAACCTTTCCGTACGGGACGCCGCGCATCCGCAGTTGGTCGCTGATTTTCAGGGAGTCGAATTATGAAATGTCGCGGCTGTGGTGCCGGTCTGCATGTGCCGTTGATTGATCTGGGCACTGCACCGCCTTCCAATGCCTACCTGCGCGCCGATCAACTCGATCAGGCCGAGCAATGGGTGCCTTTGCGGGTGCAGGTGTGCGACAGCTGCTGGCTGGTGCAGACCGAGGATTACCGCTCGGCCGCTAGCCTGTTCGATGCCGACTACGCCTACTTCAGCTCCTACTCCAGCAGTTGGCTGGAGCACGCCCAGCGTTATGTTGCACAGATGGTCGAGCGCTTGGGTTTGAATGCCCAGAGTCGAGTGGTTGAGATCGCCGCTAATGACGGCTACCTGCTGCAGTACGTGGCGCAACGCGGCATTCCCTGTCTGGGCGTCGAGCCGACTGCCAGCACCGCGCGTGCGGCGCGGGAAAAGGGTTTGCAGATTCGCGAGCTGTTCTTTGGCGAGCAAACGGCTACAGCCTTGGCAGCTGAGGGCTGGAGTGCGGATCTGATGGCGGCCAACAACGTGCTGGCCCATGTGCCGGACATCAATGATTTTCTCAAGGGCTTTGCCACGCTATTGAAGCCGACCGGTGTGGCCACGTTCGAGTTTCCCCATCTGCTCCGGTTGATGGCCGAGCAGCAGTTCGACACCCTGTACCACGAGCATTATTCCTACCTGTCGCTGACGGCCGTGCAGAGCCTGTGCGCGCGCAATGGCCTGCAGCTCTTCGATGTCGAAGAGCTGCCGACCCATGGCGGTTCGTTGCGGGTCTATACGCAGCGCCTCGACGGGGGGCGTGAAGCCTCAACTGCAGTGGTTGAATTGCTGGCGCGCGAAGAGCAGGCCGGCATCAAAACCGCCGCCTTCTATTCAACCCTGGCCCCTGCCGCCGAGCGCATCAAGCACGAGCTGTTGCGTTTTCTGTTGCAGGCCAAAGCCGAAGGTAAGACGGTTGCAGCTTATGGCGCAGCGGCCAAGGGCAATACCTTGCTCAACTATGCCGGTGTACGCAGTGATCTGTTGGCCTGGGTGGCAGATGCCAACCCGCACAAGCAGGGCAAGTTTCTCCCCGGTAGTCGCATCCCCGTGGTTGATCCGGCGTGTATCGCCGTCAATAAGCCCGACTTTTTATTGATCCTGCCTTGGAACCTGCGCGACGAGGTGATCCAGCAGCAGGCCGGGATCTATGCATGGGGTGGACGTTTTGTGGTGGCAGTGCCGGAGCTGCAAGTGCTATGAGCAAAATTCATTACACCAAGCCGAGTATCGGCGATCGCGAAGTCGAGTATGTGCTGGATGCCGCCCGTAATGGCTGGGGCGAACACTGTTACGACTACATCAACCGCTTTGAGCGGGAGTTCGCCGCCTATTTGCAGGTGCCTTATGCACATGCCACTTCAAGCTGCACCGGGGCTTTGCATCTGGGGTTGCGCGCCTTGGGCATCGGCCCGGGAGACGAGGTAATTCTCGCTGATACCAACTGGATTGCCTCGGCGGCCCCGGTGTTCTATGTCGGGGCCACGCCGGTGCTGGTTGATGTGCTGGAAGACTCCTGGTGCCTGGATCCTACGGCGGTTGAGCGCGCGATTACACCGCGAACCCGCGCAATCATTGCCGTCCATCTGTACGGCAATTTGGCCGCTTTGGATCAACTGCAGGCCTTGGCTTCACGCTATGACTTGGCGCTGATCGAGGACGCCGCCGAGGCATTGGGTTCGCAGTGGTTCGGGCAGAAGGCCGGCAGCTGTTCGACCTTCTCGGTGTTCTCCTTCCACGGCACCAAACTTATGACCACCGGTGAGGGGGGAATGCTCGCGACCCGCGATGAGGTTTTACTCAAGCGCGTCCAGCAACTCAATAATCATGGGCGTGCAGCCGGCGACATGCGCCAGTTCTGGCCATCCGAGCTGGGTCACAAGTACAAGATATCCAACTTGCAGGCGGCGCTAGGCTGTGCGCAGCTGGAGCGCATTGAGACGCTGGTGGTGCGCAAACGTGAAATATTCGCCTTCTATCGCGAACAGCTGCTAGCGGCGATTCCGGGAGCAAGGATGAATCCAGAACCTGCGAACTGTCGCAACAGCTACTGGATGCCGACTCTGGTGCTGCCGGCGGAATTGGCCGAGCTGCGCGATCAAGTGCTGATGCATATGGGGCAGGCCGGAATCGATGCGCGCATCTTCTTCCAACCGCTCAGTGATACACCGGTGTTTGCCAATCTGCCGCCGGTCAGTACGCCGCGAGCACACGAACTCGCCCAGCGTGCCTTCAACCTGCCGAGCTATCACGACCTTGGTGTTGACGACCAGCAGCGGGTCATTGATGCAATCTTGCAGGGCTTGCAGTTATGAAGCCGTTGTTGCTGCTCGGGGCCAATAATCCGGAGTTGGTGCGCCAAGCACGTGCCGTTATCGCCGCCGGCCAACCGATAGCTGGGCTGTTGGATAATGATCCGGCGAAACACGGCATGGATTTTCACGGTTTACCGGTGCTCGGTGGCTTCGAGCGGTTGGCTGAGCTGATTGACGAACATCTGCTGGTCAATCTGATCACCCGCGATACCCGCACCCGGCATCAGACCACCCGTGCGTTGCTGGCAGCCGGTGCGCAGTTGGGACAATTTATCCACCCGCAACTTGGGCTGGAGATGGTTGATTTGGGTGAGGGCAGCTACCTGCAGCAGTACGCTGTGCTACAGGCCGATGTACGCCTGGGGCGCAATTGCAGTGTCAGCGCCGGCAGCATCATCAATCATGAGTGCCGCCTAGGTGACTCGGTGTTTATCGCACCTGGAGCCAATCTGTGTGGCAAGGTGGGTGTCGGTGATGGTGTGTTCATCGGTGCCAGCGCGGTTATCTTGCCACGTTTGCGTATCGGTGCCTGGGCGACTATCGGTGCTGGAGCCGTGGTTACCCAGAATGTGCCTGCTGGCGCAGTGGTGGTGGGCAATCCTGCCCGCATTCTTCGTTATGAACCGATTGAAAAGGAGTCACTGAATGGCTAAGCAGGACTATGCGGCGCAACATCAAGCCTTTCGCGATGAGTGCGCAGAGAATGCCAAAGGCGCCGGCGCGGATGCCGAGTTGCAGGCCAAGTCGATTGATTGGCTGGTGCACAGCTGCCAGCACAAGTACTCCTACAATTTTACCTGGCTCGGTCGACCGATCATCCAATACCCGCAGGACATAGTCGCCCTGCAGGAGCTGGTGTGGACGGTCAAGCCTGATCTGATCATCGAAACCGGCATTGCCCACGGTGGCTCGCTGATCCTCAATGCTTCGCTGCTGGCCCTGCTCGATCTGTGCGAGGGGCGCACCACCGCGCCGCGGCGGGTGGTCGGGGTGGATATAGAGATTCGTCCGCATAATCGTGCCGCGATTGAGGAGCACCCGCTGTTCTCACGCATTAGTCTGATCGAGGGCTCATCAATCGGCGAAGACGTGATAGCTCATGTGCGTCGTGCGGCGGCCGGTGCCGAGCGTGTGCTGGTGATTCTCGACTCTAATCACACCCATGCCCATGTGTTGCGTGAGCTTGAACTCTACAGTCCGCTGGTCAGCCCTGGCAGTTATTGTGTGGTTTTCGATACGGTGGTTGAAGACATGCCCGCCGACTTCTTTCCTGACCGTCCCTGGGGGCCGGGCGATAATCCGAAGACTGCTGTGCATGCCTTCCTCAATACTGAGGCGGGGCAGGCTTTCGCCATCGACCAAGCGCTGCAGGACAAGCTGTTGATCACTGTGGCGCCGGATGGATTTCTTAAACGCTTAGCTTGAGTCTTGAACGGGTACAGAGTGCGTGCATGGGGGTTGCTGTAAGCGTCAAGGTTTCTGTCAAAACACCGGGTTGGCTTCTTTTGGCGCTGTAACTGACTGATCAGCAAGTAGAAAAAAAGTGAGATTTTTCTTGCTAAAACTACCTAAAGTTGCTGCCGGTAGCGCCGATATAAAGATCGAATGCGAACTTTATGGGGCGTCTGAGCAAAGCAGGCCCGAAGCTCGCAGGCTCAGACAAACTCAGTAGCACGGTCCTTTGGAGGCAAACACCATGGCCCTTACAGTCAACACAAACGTAGCGTCACTCAACACTCAGCGTAACCTCAATACTTCATCCAAGGGTCTGGACACCTCTCTGCAGCGTCTGTCCACTGGCTTTCGTATCAACAGCGCCAAGGACGACGCCGCTGGCCTGCAGATTTCCAACCGCCTGACCAGTCAGATCAATGGTCTGAATGTGGCCACTCGTAACGCCAATGACGGTATTTCGCTGTCGCAGACCGCTGAAGGTGCCTTGCAACAGTCCACCGGCATTCTGCAGCGTATGCGTGACCTGGCCCTGCAGTCGGCCAACGGTTCAAATGGCGCCAGCGAGCGTGCTGCTTTGCAGGGCGAGGTTTCTCAACTGCAACAAGAGCTGAACCGTATCGCCGAAACTACCAGCTTTGGTGGTCGTAAGATTCTTGATGGTACCTTTGGCTCGCAGAGCTTTCAGGTTGGCGCCAATGCCTTTGAAACCATCAGCGTTTCCATCGGTGCGGCGGGTGCGGCCCGTATTGGTTCCAATCGCTTCAGCAGTGCCGAAGCCGGCGCGGCCAACGCTACTCAGGGCGGTAAAGTTGCAGTCGCTGGTAGTGATTTTGCTGCTTTGACCACCACTACGATTGGCTACTCGTCCTCGCCTGCCACCACCGCTGGTTTGACCTTGGCTGGCAAGCTGGGTACCGCGTCAGTGGCGCTTGCAGTGAATAGTTCTGCGCGTGATGTGGCCACTGGGGTGAATGGTGTCTCCGATGCGACTGGCATCACCGCTCAAGCGCGCACCGTGGCGAAGATCGACATTACCGGTGGCACCACTACGAATGCGGAAACCCTCAGCTTCAATCTGTATGGGTCCAACGACGCCAATGTCGATGACAAAGTGGCGATCTCGGCCAATATTACCGACTGGAACGATCTGTCAGCAGTAGCCGATGCGGTCAACAAGGAAGCGGGCAAGACCGGTATCACTGCCAAGGCCAATGCTGACGGTACCTTGGAGCTGACCAGCGAGCGCGGCGACAACATTGTGATCACCAACTTCACCGGTGGTCAAAGCGGTACTGAAGTGGCAGGTAACATCCAGACTCTCGCCTTTGAAGGGGACAACCAGTCGGCATCGGACAACTCCGACAATATCGGCGCGACCGTCGCCATCGGTGGTGCTGGTGCTGGCGCGGCGAGTGATGTGGGTGCTGCGGTTGTAGGTCAACTACGCTTCGAGTCGCCGGATGCCTTTGAAGTGAAAAACTTCAGCACCATTGATGGTGGTGTGCAGCCAGCCAGTGTGTTCAGTAACTTGGATTCGGTAGCTGAGATTGATGTCAGCACTGCCATTGGTGCGCAGAACGCTCTGGGTATCGTGAGTGGGGCTATCTCTAACATCGATAGCCAGCGCGCTCAGCTCGGTGCGGTGCAGAACCGCTTCGAGAACACCATCGCGAACTTGCAAAACATCGGTGAGAACGCCTCGGCTGCTCGTAGTCGGATTCGCGACACTGACTATGCTGCGGAAACTTCGGAACTGACCAAAAATCAGATCCTGCAGCAGGCCGGTACCGCGATCTTGGCTCAGGCTAACCAGCTGCCACAGGCTGTACTCAGCCTGCTTGGCTAGGGCTAGGCGCGCTAGACTGCGGGGAGAAGGGCTTAGCTCTTCTCCCCGTTCCCTCATTCTGAGGAGAAAGTTATGGACATTGGTTCTATTCAAGGGCCTTCAGCCTCTACCTCTGTCGCTTCTAAGGCAGAGCGGGCATCGGCAACGTCGGCCAAAGTTGTGGCTGAAACCGTTGAGCATAAGCCCTCCGAGGATGCAGCGAGCACGGGTTCCGCAAAAGCTGAAAGTGGTTCTGTGGCCTCCCGCGAAGAGGTCGAAGCTGCTGTCGCGACTATTCAGGATTTTGTTCAGACGGTTCGCCGCAGCTTAAACTTTTCCCTCGAAGAGGGCAGTGGGCGTGTTGTAGTCAAGGTGACCGATGCCGGCTCGGGTGATGTAATTAGACAAATTCCTTCTGAAGAGGCGCTGCAGTTGGCAGAGAATCTTTCGGAGGTTCGTAGTCTGTTATTCAAGGCTAAAGCCTGACGGTGAAGTTGGCGTGGCTTTTGCCTGTTAACACTCATTGAGTGTTTGTAGTCATTTTTTTGGCGAGGTGAAGCATGGCCGGGGTTACGGGCATTGGCTCAGGAATCAATATCGATAGTATCGTCACCGCTTTGGTCGATGCCGAAAGAGCGCCGAAGACCAATCAGCTGGACCGTCTCGAGAAGGCTACCACCACGCGAATCTCGGCAATAGGTTCGCTAACAGGCGCACTGAATACCTTCAAAACGGCCGTTGACTCATTGAACAAGACCTCGTTGTTCGAGTCCCGCACGGCAAGCTCGTCTAGCTCAAGTGTGCTCAAGGCAACTGCTACCGCTACGGCGCCGGCAGGCAATTACAGTGTGCAGGTTCAGCAACTGGCCACCAGCAGTAAAGTCGCTTTGCAGTCGGTAGCGGGTGGCGGTACTGCCACGTTTAATAGCGGTGCGCTAACCATTTCGGCGGGAAGTTCGAGCTTCAACGTCAACATTACTGCGAGCAACAACACGCTTGCGGGTATGCGTGACGCAATCAATGAGGCCGGCAAGAGTAGTGGTGTTAGTGCCACCATCATTGCTGACGACTCTGGCTCGCGCCTGGTGCTTAGTTCTACCAAGAGTGGTGCTGGCAACGATATTCAGGTTGCAGCAACTGAGAATGGAGTCACCAGCGGTAGTAATGCGCTGACCTCTCAGAATTTTGCCCCAGTCGTTGACCCGGGCAATCCCGATGCTTTTCTGCCTCCCAGCTCCACCACTGGAGCCGGCGGAGTTATCACCAAGGCCCAATCGGCCAAGTTGACTATTGATGGCTTGCAGTTGGTGCGTGATACCAACCGGATTGGCGATGCTCTTGACGGCGTGACTCTCGATCTAGCCTCTGCTCAGAGCTCTACAGATCTGGCTGCTGGTAAGACCATCAGTGTCACTGTCGGCGTTGATAAGGCTGCGGTGAAAACCAATCTGCAAAAGTTCGTCGAGGCATATAACGCGCTTATCGGCACCACATCTCAGTTGACGGCGGTTGTTCCGGTTGAAGGTGGCTCCCCGGTGACAGGCCCCCTGCTGGGTGACTCTTCGGTTCGCAATGTGCTGACCGGGCTGCGCAACGAACTGGTCAAAATGACTGGCGAAGGCGGCGTCCGCGCGCTGGCGGATCTGGGAATTACGACTGAAAAGGACGGCAAGCTCAAGCTTGATGACACCAAGTTGAGCAAAGCCCTGGAGAGCAATTTTGATCAGGTTGGCGGCTACCTTGCCGGAGACAATGGCCTGATGGGGCGGCTGTCTAAGTCCGTTGAGGCCTATGTTTCGACCAACGGTGTGCTTAAGCAACGCAGCGAGGCATTGCAGGCCACAAAGAAAAACGTTGATGAGCAGCGCAAAGCGTTGGACAAGCGAGTTGAGAGCCTCCAGACACGTCTTTATGCTCAATACAATGCAATGGATTCGCTGGTCGGACGCCTGCAGAAAACCAGTGAGAGTCTGGCCAGCCAACTGGCCAGTCTGCCAGGCTTCGTGAAAAAGGATTCCTGATGAGCAAAAAACCGATTGATACCTACAAACAGGTCAATACCAGCCACGACGTATCGCCTTATCGCACGGTTCAATTGCTGCTTGAGGGGGCGTTGCAACGGGTGATGTTGGCCAAACATGCGCAGGTCGAAGGTGATGCCGATATTCGTGGCATGGCCGTTGGTAGCACCATCACTATTCTCGGCGTATTACAGGCCAGCTTGGATAAAGAGTTGGGTGGTGAAATTGCCGAGAACCTTGATGCGCTGTATGACTATATGACGCGGCGCTTAGCCGGTGTTGCGCTCGACAGCACACCGCGCACTTTGGATGAGATTCAGGCGCTGCTTGAGCAGATCAAGAGTGCCTGGGATGCCATAGGTGCAGAGGTTGAGCCTGCCATTGGCGGTTGATTGTTGTTAAAGCTTTGTTCTGTAGCGCCGATACCCAGTGTATCCAGCAAGCAGAACAGCGAGAACAACGATGAACGCGATGACGGCCCTCAAACAGTATCAAACCGTCAACACCCAGGCGCAGGCTGTCGATGCCTCCCCTCATCGTTTGATTCAGATGCTGATGGAGGGCGGGTTGTCTCGTTTAGCGCAGGCCCGAGGCGCCATGGAGCGTGGTCAGGTTGCAATGAAAGGGGAGTTGATTGGCAAGGCCATCGGAATTATTGGCGGCTTGCGTGAAGGCTTGGATCTGGAGCGCGGCGGAGAGGTGGCGGCGAATCTGGATCGGCTTTATGAGTACATGATTTCGCGTCTTTTTGAGGCAAATTTGCATAACAGTGTCGCTCCATTAGAGGAGATCACAGGCCTTTTGCGCAATGTTAAAAATGGCTGGGATGCTATCGCTGCGCACGATGCTTCGACCATTTGAGGAGTGTCATGATGAGTCCTTCTGTACAGCTTCTTGAGGCCACCGGTACGGCTTTGCGTGATGCCTTGGCTGCAAAGGATTGGACTTGTATCGGCGAGCTTGACCTGCAATGTCGTCAGGCAGTTGATGAGGCGATGATGGAGGCGGGCCGTGATGAAGCTGAATTGCGCCAGCGCATGCAGGCTCTTGTTGATCTCTATCGTGAGCTGGTGACCGTCTGCCAAAACGAGCAGCGCCGCCTCGGTGCCGAGTTGTTGCAGCTCAACCAGTCCCAGCAGGGTGCCAAGGTGTATCAGTTGTTTGGTTAAACCGAGCCCCGCCTTATTGCCTTGAAAAGCCCTGATTTGCTCAGCAATGCCGTTCACTTAAGCCAGGTGAACGGCATTTTTTGTAGCCCGGATGAAATCCGGGGTGCTGGTTGTCTTGTAAATGTGCCCCCGGATTTCATCCGGCTACGTTTGTGGCGGGCCATGTCTGCGGCGTCTTAAGTGAACAGCATGGTGATTCGCTCAGGTTTTTTTGCTGTGTGGCCTTGTGGGCTGAATTAGACGATTTATTTGCGCCATAAAATTGACTGATTGGTCTGTTTTGGTTTTACTGATGGCCAAGTGCTTGCGCTGGCGATAAATCCGCGTTGCAAAGCCCCCCTTCCTTCTCGTCGAGTTAGCTAACGATGTGGCGTGAAACCAAGATTCTTCTGATTGACGACAATACCGAGCGCCGTCGCGATCTGGCGGTCATTCTCAGTTTTCTTGGTGAGGATCATCTGGTCTGTACCAGCCAGGCCTGGCGTGAGGTGGTTGATGGCTTGGCCTCCAGTCGTGAGGTGCTGACGGTGCTGCTGGGTGATGTGCAGTCCAAGGGCGGGGCGCTTGAGTTGCTCAAGCAGTTGGCGGCGTGGGATGAATTTCTGCCGTTGTTGTTGATCGATGCTCAAGCGCCTGCCGAGTGCTCCGAGGAGATGCGCCGGCGTGTGCTGGCCAGTCTGGAGATGCCGCCCAGCTACAACAAGTTGCTCGACTCCCTGCACCGTGCCCAGGTCTATCGCGAGATGTACGACCAGGCGCGCGAGCGCGGTCGGCAGCGCGAGACCAACCTGTTCCGCAGTTTGGTGGGCACCAGTCGGGCCATCGGCCAGGTTCGGCAAATGATGCAGCAAGTGGCCGACACCGAGGCCAGCGTGTTGATTCTTGGCGAGTCCGGCACCGGCAAGGAGGTGGTCGCGCGCAACCTGCACTACCACTCCAAGCGCCGCGAAGGGCCGTTTGTGCCGGTCAACTGCGGCGCCATTCCGGCGGAGTTGCTGGAGAGCGAGCTGTTCGGTCACGAGAAGGGCGCCTTTACCGGCGCCATTACCAGCCGGGCCGGGCGCTTTGAGTTGGCCAATGGCGGCACCTTATTTCTCGACGAGATCGGCGACATGCCGTTGCCGATGCAGGTCAAGCTGCTGCGGGTGCTGCAGGAGCGGACCTTCGAGCGGGTGGGCAGTAACAAGACCCAGAACGCCGACGTACGCATCATTGCCGCCACCCACAAGAATCTGGAGCAGATGATCGAGACGGGCAGCTTCCGTGAGGATCTGTTCTATCGCCTGAACGTCTTCCCGATCGAGATGGCGCCTCTGCGTGAGCGGGTCGAGGACATTCCGCTGCTGATGAATGAATTGATCTCACGGATGGAGATCGAGAAGCGCGGTTCGATCCGCTTCAACTCCGCCGCCATCATGTCGCTCTGCCAGCACGATTGGCCGGGCAATGTGCGCGAGCTGGCCAACCTGGTCGAGCGTATGGCGATCATGCATCCCTACGGGGTGATTGGGGTGATGGAGCTGCCGAAGAAGTTCCGTTACGTCGATGACGAAGACGAGCAGATGGCCGCCAGCCTGCGCGAGGAGCTGGAAGAGCGCGCGGCGCTGAATGCGGGCTTGCCCGGCGTACACAGCCCCGCCAGCTTGCCGGCCGAAGGCCTGGACCTGAAGGACTACCTGGGCAATCTCGAGCAGGGCCTGATTCAGCAGGCGCTGGATGACGCCGCCGGCGTGGTGGCGCGTGCGGCCGAGCGTTTGCGCATCCGCCGTACCACCCTGGTGGAGAAGATGCGCAAGTATGGGATGAATCGGCGGGACGACGATGAACAGTCGGATGATTGACGCGTTGTTTTAGATTTTTCCTATCTCATTGATCTTAAACGATATTTTTTTAGGCATGGGTTTTGCTAATTCTCTCCCACCAGACCGTCAAATGACGGCTCGCCGTGCGAGAGATGAGTATGAACCCAATCGTCCGCCCCCCCTGCGTTGCTCAACTGCCGCTGCCAAGCGCTGCCGAGCCGATGGCTGTTGCTGCGCCCGTTGCTGAGCCGAATGCCCGCGCCGATCTGGAACAGACCTTGGCGCTGTTCAATCAGATGTCCACCCAACTGAGCGAGTCCTACACCCTGATGGAGGCGCGGGTCGCCGAGCTGAAAGGCCAGTTGGCCCTGGTCAGCGCCCAGCGCATGCAGGAGTTGGCCGAGAAGGAGCGCCTGGCCCATCGCCTGCAGAGCCTGCTCGACCTGCTGCCCGGCGGGGTGGTGGTGCTGGATGGACAGGGCGTGGTGCGCGAGGCCAATCCGGCCGCTTGTGGCCTGCTGGGCAAGCCCCTGGCGGGGATGCTCTGGCGCCAGGTGATTGCCCGCAACTTCGCCCCGCGCAAAGACGACGGCCATGAAATCTCCCTAAAAGACGGTCGACGCCTGTCCCTGGCGACCCGCTCGCTGAGTGTCGAGCCGGGCCAATTGATTTTGCTTACCGACCTGACAGAAACCCGGCGCCTGCAAGACCAGCTGTCTCGCCACGAACGTTTGTCGGCGCTGGGCCGCATGGTCGCCTCGCTGGCCCACCAGATTCGTACGCCGCTGTCGGCTGCCTTGCTGTACGCCAGCCATTTGACCGAGCAGGTGTTGCCGGTGGACCAGCAGCAGCGTTTTGCCGGGCGCCTGAAAGAGCGTCTGCATGAGCTTGAGCATCAGGTGCGCGACATGCTGGTGTTCGCCCGTGGCGACTTGCCCCTGCCTGATCGGCTGACGCCGAAAACCCTGTTTGCCGCCTTGCGGGCCGCGGCCGAGCCCCATATGCAGGGGCATGCGGTGCGTTGGCAGTGCGACAGCCATACGGGCGAGTTGCTGTGCAATCGCGACACCCTGGTCGGCGCGTTGCTCAACCTGGTCGAAAATGCCGTGCAGGCTGCCGGCCCCCAGGCGCGTCTGAAGGTGCATCTGTACAGTCGCGGCCAGCAGCTGCGCCTGTGCATCAGTGATAACGGTGAAGGTATCGACAGCGCCACCCTGGAGCGTCTGGGCGAGCCGTTCTTCACCACCAAGACCACCGGCACCGGCCTTGGCGTTGCCGTAGTCAAGGCGGTGGCCCGTGCCCATCAGGGCGATTTGCTGCTGCGCTCGCGTCCGGGCCTTGGCACCTGCGCCATTCTCACTCTGCCGCTGATTGCCGCGGCGCAACCGGTTACCCAGGAGTAATGGTCATGGTCGGCAAAGTGCTGTTGGTTGAGGATGACCGTGCCCTGCGTGAAGCGCTGGCCGATACCCTGCAGTTGGGCGGACATGCCTATCGGGCGGTGGATAGCGCCGAGTCGGCCTTGTTGGCCCTGGCCCAGGAGCCCTTCAGTCTGGTGGTTAGCGACGTCAATATGCCGGGCATGGACGGTCATCAGTTGCTGGCCCTGGTGCGCCAGCGCTACCCGCAATTGCCGGTGCTGCTGATGACCGCCTTTGCGGCCGTGGAGCGGGCGGTGGATGCCATGCGCCAGGGCGCGGCGGATTACCTGGTCAAACCCTTCGAGCCCAAGGCCCTGCTCGATCTGGTGGCCCGCCATGCCCTGGGTCAGGTATCGCTGGCCGACGGCGAGGGGCCGGTAGCCAATGAGCCGGCCAGCCAGCAGTTGCTGGAGCTGGCCACTCGGGTGGCGCAGAGCGACTCCACGGTGTTGATCTCCGGCGAGTCGGGCACCGGCAAGGAAGTGCTGGCGCGCTATATCCACCAGCAGTCGCCGCG
>DAITLT010000016.1:12761-21166 GCA_036835505.1 Pseudomonas sp. | reverse complement strand
TCCGCCGTTCGGTCCAGCAGTGGCGCACCAGCACCACATCGCCCTCGACCTGCACCGTGGACGGCGCCACCTCCAGCAACTCGGCCAGGCACTCGGGATCGAACTTGCTCAGCGGGAAGCGGAAATCGGCAAACTCCTGGGTATCGGCCATGCGCCCGACCCGATCGACGCTTTTCACCATGCGGTATTTCTCCAGCACGGTGGCGCGATCAACGTTCTTCGACGGCGAGAAGCGATCCTTGATGATTTTGAATACGGTATTGAAGCCCGGCAGGGTGAACACGCTCATGACCATGCCGCGCACCCCCGGCGCCATGATGAACTTGTCATCGACATTGGCCAGGTGGTTGATCAGCGCGCGGTAGAACTCCGACTTGCCGTGCTTGTAGAAACCGATCGAGGTGTACAGCTCGGCAATATGCTTGCCCGGCATGATGCGCCGCAAAAAGCCAATGAACTCCGCCGGGTAGCCGACCCGCACCATGAAATAGGAACGGGTGAAGGAGAAGATGATCGACACCTCAGCCTCGTCGGTAATCAGCGCATCCACCTGAACGCCCTGGCCCTCGCGGTGCAGGAAGGGAATCACCAGCGGCCACTGCTCGTCGCGGGTGAAGATCCGCCCGACCACATAGGCGCCCTTGTTGCGGTACAGGCGCGAGGCGAACAGCTCGATGCACAGCTCCGGGTCCTTGCACACCCAGTCCGGCAGGTTCTGCCGCAGTTGGCCAAGCACATGACCGAGATCACGCTCCAGGTTGTCGTAGGGCACCTCGAAGCGGTAATCCTCGAACAACTGGCGCAGCGCCGCCTCCAGGTCGCCCTGGGGGTGATACTGGCGCACCTGCGGCGCCCGCTCGTTGACCCGCAGCGCCGGGCGCGTGGTGTGGATAAACATGCAGCCATCGCTGATTTGATCGTGCTTGAACAGGCTGCAAAAGATCGAGTTGAACCAGGTTTCCGCCAGCTCGTCGTCAAAGCGCAGGTCGATCAGGGCGATATAGGCACACTTCACCAACGGCCACTGGCTGACATCCAGCAGCACCTCGTCGGCGTGGGCCTGATGCAAAAGCCCGGTCACTTCGGCGACTTTCTCTTCATACAGGTTGATTCGCGCAGCCGATGCCTGCTGGATTTCCTGCCACTGCGCCTGCTCGAAACGCACCCGCGCGCCGTTGGTGATCTGGCGGAAGTGCTCGCGGTAATCGTCAAAGCCTTCGAGGATACGCTTGGCGATGTCGCCGGCCGGCCATTGCTGTGGCATGAGAAAGCCTCTACACGGAGATAAAGAAAGAGTGGCGAGCTTAGGGGCTGTTGCCGTTTGATCGCAAGCCAGGTTGCCGCGAATGCAACGGCAACAGACCCTAACCAGTGCGGCGCTCAAGGAAAAGCCTAACCGCCGCGCAAGACAACGTCTCGCCCGGCACCAACGGCTGCTACGCCAACTGCCGGGCAGCCAGGTAAGCCTCG
Source organism: Pseudomonas sp. (assembly GCA_036835505.1). Lineage (GTDB taxonomy): Bacteria > Pseudomonadota > Gammaproteobacteria > Pseudomonadales > Pseudomonadaceae > Aquipseudomonas. Next base: position 19,696 of record DAITLT010000016.1, on the reverse strand, counting down.
ATAAACTCGATAAACGCCTGCACCTTGCGGGTGGCGCGGCGATGGCTGGGGTACACGGCCAGCAGCAGCGGGCCGAAGGCATCCGGGGCAATCTGGTAGTCGGGCAATAGCTGCACCAGGCGGCCGCTGGCCAGCAAGGGTTGCACGCTCCAGTGCGGGCAATCGAGCACGCCCTGGCCGGCCAGGCAGGCGGCTAGCAGCAGGTCGTAGTTATCGCTGCTCAGGCGCCCTTGCGGCTGCAGGATAAAGCTCTGCTCATTGAGGCTCAGGCGCCAGCGCCGGTCCAGCACCACATGCTCGTAAAGCAGCGCCTGGTGGCTGAGCAGGTCGTTGGCAACCTGCGGGGTGCCGCAACGCTGCAGGTATTCCGGGCTGGCGCAGAGCAGGATACGGCTGGCCGCCAGCGGCTTGACGATCATCCCCGGCAGGTCGCCACGGCCTTCGCGCAGGGCCAGATCGATGCCGGCCTCAAGCAAATCGATATAGGCATCGCTGAGGTTGACCTGCAATTTCAGTTGCGGATGTTCGGCCATAAAGGCCGCGCAGGCGTCGTTGAAAAACGCCGGGCCGAAGGCCAGCGGTGCGGTCAGGCGCAGGGTGCCGTGCAGGCTGTGTTGCAACTGGCCAATCTCCTCGCCGGCCTCGCGCAGGCTGGCCAGCACTTGCCGGGCGGTGTCCAGGTACAGCAGGCCGGCTTCGGTCAGCACCAGACGCCGGGTCGAGCGCTCGAACAGGCGCGCACCCAGCTCGGCTTCCAGATGGCCAACCGCCTTGGTCAGCGCCGACGGCGTCTTGCCCAACTGCTCGGCGGCGCGGCTAAAGCTGCCCAACTCGGCAGTGACGACAAACATATTGAGGGCACTGAGCTTGTCCATTTATTCCTCTGCGGCACAGCCATAACGATCAAGCAAGGGTAACGCGGCGCAGGGCGTGAATCCTAGCCGGATATTTTTGCCGCGCAGGCACAACAGAAAGTCAGGTATAGCCCCGCTCGCGCAAAAAAGCTTCGAGGAACTGGATAAACACCTGAACCTTGTGGGTGGCCCGCCGATGGCTCGGGTACACCGCCAGGATATGCGCGCCAAAGGCATCCGGATCGAGCTCGCAATCGCTCATCAGGCGCACCAGACGGCCATCGGCCAGGTACGGCGCGGCGCTCCACCAGGGGGTGATCAGCAGGCCGGCGCCGGCCAACGCGTTGGCCAGGAGAAAGTCGTAGTTGTCGCTGAGAATGCGCGGCACCGGCTGCTCGATGCGCAGCACCTGCTCGCCCTGGCGAAAGCTCCAGTAATGGCGGCTGAGTGCCGGGTGCTTGTACATCAACCACTCATGCTCGCCCAGGGTTGCCGAGGTTACCGGCAATGGCTGACGCGCCAGGTAAGCCGGGCTGGCACTCAGGACGATGCGATTACTGCCCACCGGCCGGGCGATCAGGCCGGGGATGTCGCAGGCGCCCTCATGCAGGATCAGGTCATGGCCGCTTTCCAGGATGAACTGATCGTTGTCACTCAAGTCCACCTGCAAACGCAGTTGCGGGTGCGCCAGGCAGAAGGCCGCACAGACCTCGGCGAGAAACGCCGGGCCAAAGGCCAGCGCCGCCGAGATGCGCAGCTCGCCATGCAGGCCGTGCTGCATCTGGCCAATTTCCTCGCTGGCATTGTTCAGGCAACTCAGCGCCTCACGCGCGGCCTGGGCATACAAGCGGCCGGCCTCGGTCAGTTGCATGCGCCTGGTGGTGCGTTCGAACAGGCGGATGCCCTGCTCCTCTTCCAGCGCCGCAATGGCCTTGGCCACGGCCGAGGGGGTCTTGCCCAACTGCTCGGCGGCGCGGCTGAAGCTGTTCTGCTCAACCACGCACACCAGGGTGGTCAGTGCATTGAATTTATCCACCATTGACTCCCAACAGGAACAAAAGTTGTGCCCGAAGCGGGCATTCCGCCGCCAGAAAAACTTGCTTAGTCTCGCAGCAAGACCAATAAAAACAAGGGAGTCACCATGAAAGGGTTTATTCCAAGCCTGCTCGGCGTCGCATTGGCTTGTGCCTCACTGGAATCGATGGCCGCCGCCGATTTAATCATCAGCAACGCCAAGGTATTTACCGGCGAACCCGGCCAGGCCTTGCAGCAAGCCGTGGCGGTGGAGGACGGTAAAATCCTCCAGGTTGGCAGCAATGCCGCGATCAACGCCCTGGCCGATGCCCAGACCCGGCGCATCGACCTGGCCGGCAAGGTGCTGATGCCGGGCATGATCGACACCCACAGCCACCCGATCATGGGCGCCCTGGCTAGCCTGCGCGCCAATCTGTATGACGAGGTCAAGCCATTGGCCGAGCTGGAAACCTGGATTCGCGCCCAGGACCAGGCCGGCGTGGCGCGCATGGGCGATGTCGTGGTGATTTCCGGGGCCAGCTCGGCCTACTGGCAGCACAGCCGCGAGCTGGCCAAGCGCTTCAACCAGGGCGACTGGGCCAAGCAACCGTTGGTGCTCGATGGCATCGACGGCCACACCGGCTGGGCCAACCAGGCCATGCTCAAGCGCGTGGGCATCGACGCCGCCCTGGTCAAGGGCCTGGACGCCAAGGAGGCCGGCTATATCGAACACGACGCCGACCTGACGCCCACCGGCTACCTGGCCGAAACCGGCTGGGATCGGGTGCGCAGTCAACTGCCGGCGCCCAGCCCCGAACTGTTGCTGAAAGCCGCCCGCGAGGCGGTGCGGGTCAACCAGCAAGTGGGCGTCACCGCCTGGATGGATGCCGCCGCCAACGGTGGTGGCGAGCAGTCACTGTTCGAGATGCGCCCCACCGAGCATGACCTGGGCGTGCTGCCGCTGTACCGGCAACTGGCGGAAAAAGGCGAACTGAACGTTCACGTCGCCGCCCTGTTGCTGGCCCATCCGCAGAGCAAGCCAGACGATCTGGCCGTGCTCGACCAGGTCATGGCGCAGTTCAAGGGCGTGCCCAACCTGAGTTTCCCCGGCATCAAGATCTTTGCCGACGGGGTCATGGAGTTTCCGGGGCAAACCGCCGCGGTACTCGACCCGTTCAAGAACAGCCTCAAGCGCGGCGAACTGCTGATCGACCCGGCGCACTTCGGTAAGTTGGTGGTGGCCGCCGAACAACGCAACTGGGTCGTGCATATGCATGCAGTCGGCGACCGCGCGGTGCGCGAATCGCTCAATGGCTTCGAATACGCGCGCCGCCTCAGCCCCGCGCCGTTGCCCCATAGCATCAGCCACCTGCAACTGGTCAATCCGCAGGAGTTCCCGCGCTTCAAGCAGCTCGGGGTGATCGCCTCCATGCAGTTGCTGTGGGCCACCGCCGAGAGCTACACCGAGGAGCTGGTCAAGCCGTACGTCAGCGCCATGACCTACCAATACCAGTACCCGGCGCGCTCGCTGCACAAGGCCGGCGCGACCATTGCCGGAGCCAGCGACTGGCCGGTGTCCAGCCCCAACCCATGGAACGCCATCGCCCAGGCCAGCACCCGCAAAGGCCCGCTGGGGGTGCTGAATGCCAAGGAAAGCATCGACCGCGAGAGCATGTTCTACGCCTACACCCTGAACGCCGCCAAGGCCCTGCGCCTGGACCAGCAGATCGGCTCCCTGGCGCCCGGCAAGCAGGCCGATCTGATCGTGCTGGATCGCGACGTGTTCAAGGTCAGCGATGCCGAGCTGTTCGACACCCAGGTGCTGGAAACCTTCTTCGCCGGCCAGTCGGTGTACCGCGCCGAGCCCGCGCCCGCAGTTGCCCAGGCCCAGTAACGCCGGAGCCCCCCGGTTGTCTGCCTCCGTCCAGCGTTAACGGCCCTGCTCCCCGTTAGCCCCGGACGGGCGCAGCCCTGTATCACCCCCAATAACAATAAGGACTTCACCCATGCGCACTGCCTACCGTTTCGCCCTCGCCAGCCTCGCCTTGCTGCCCATGACCTGCGCCCAGGCCATCGACCTCAATGAGCAATTCAGCCTGGTCATCACCCCCACGCTGACCAGCGACTACCGTGCCAGCGGCATCTCCCAGACCCTCGGCGACCCCGCCGCACAACTGAACCTCATGCTCAGCCACGCCAGCGGCCTGTACGCCGGGGTCTGGACCTCCAATGTCGACTTTGGCCCCGAAGATGACGCCCGCCAGGAGCTGGAGTATTTCGCCGGTTATTACTGGCAGATCAGCGACGCCATCAGCCTCGACGCCTGGTACACCCAATATGAGTTCGCCGGCGCCAGCCAATACAACCAGAGCGACGTGCAGGCCACCCTGGATGTCTACGGCGTGCTGCTGGGGGCCAAATACGCCACTAACATGAAAGGCCCGGACTACGAAGATGAAAACGGCAACTGGCACGACGGCAAACAGAACGAAGACATGAGCTCGGCGTTTATCGGCTACCGCACGCAACTGCCGGCCGAGATCGGCTTCGAGGCCCGCTATGAATATGTCGATTACAAGGATGAGGTGTTCTGGAACAGCGATTTCAGCCGCAGCCGCAGCGACTACCGCGACTGGGAAATCAAGCTGACCCGCGATCTGCTCGGCGTGACCTGGGGCCTGAGCTATATCGACACCGACCTGTCAAAAGCCGAATGCCTGAACTTTATGGGTTACGACGACGTCTGCAGCGCAACCCTGCAGGCCAGCGCCAGCAAGACCTTCTAACGCCCCCATAGGGCACAACCGCGGAGGATGGGTTGAGGCGCGCAGCGTCGATACCCATCACCGCTGGCAATCCCATGGGTATCGCTGCGCTCAACCCATCCTACGATCCTACGGCTGCAGCATGTCCTGCGGCTAAGCACTTACGCATTGCCTTGGCCGCCATTGCCACCAACAATGCTCGTCTGATCCGCTTGCGAGCTTGTGCCGTGACCCTCTCTGCCTACCTGCGCCTGATCGGCCTTGCCGCCATCTGGGGTGCCAGTTTTTTGTTTATGCGCGTGGCCGCGCCGGTGCTCGGCGCCGTGCCGACCGCGTTTTTCCGCGTGACCTTGGCCGGCCTCGGCCTGTTCGCCCTGCTCCTGCTGCTGCGGGTGGCGCTGGATTTTCGCGGCAAATTCAAACAGGTGCTGCTGCTTGGGGTGATCAACTCCGGCGTGCCGGCGCTGATGTACACCCTCGCCGCCCTGGTGTTGCCGGCCGGCTACTCGGCGATTTTCAACGCCACCACGCCGCTGATGGGTACGTTGATTGGCGCCCTGTTTTTTGCCGAGCGGATGACCTTGAACAAGGGTTTGGGGGTATTCCTCGGGCTGTTCGGGGTGGCTGTGCTGACCCGTACCGGGCCGTTGGCGTTTAGCCTGGAATTGCTGTGGGGCGCCCTGGCCTGCCTGCTGGCCACCACCTGCTACGGCTTTGCCGGCTTCCTCGCGCGGCGTTGGCTGGACCAGCAAGGCGGCCTCGACAGTCGCCTGTCGGCCTTTGCCAGCATGCTCGGCGCCAGCCTGTTCCTGCTGCCGCTGTTTGCCTGGACACTCTGGCAGCAACCGCCGACCAGCTGGGGCGGGCTCAACGTCTGGCTGTCGCTGCTAGGCCTGGGGCTGCTCTGCACGGCGCTGGCCTATGTGTTGTATTTCCAGCTGCTCAGTGACATCGGCCCGCTGAAATCCATGGCCGTGACCTTTCTGATTCCACCATTTGGGGTGTTCTGGGGGGTGTTATTGCTGGATGAACCGCTGTCCTGGGCCTACCTGTACGGCGGCGCACTGATTCTGCTGGCCCTGTATCTGGTGCTTAAGCCCGCCGTTGCAGCGGACCGCCCGCGCGCCGCCTAAGACGACACGCGAGGATCACCCTTCACTCGCCGCAAGGCGGCTCGCCGGGCAGGATTGGCGGATGCTCCAGCAAGGTCCGCGACAGGGCCTCGCCGGCCATCTGCCGTTTCTTGCCCAGTTGTTCGGTCAGCGTATCGCGCAGCTCAATCACATCGGCATCCCCGGCACTGGCGGCCAGGTTCAGCCAGGCATAGGCCTGCACCGGGTCCTTGGGCAAGCCGTAACCGATCACCTGCAAGGCGCCCAGACGCGACTGCGCCTGACTGTTGCCTTGCTTGGCCGCCAACAACCAGCACTGCGCCGCGCGGCGGTAACGGCTGTCGTCGTAATAACGTTGCGCCAGGCTATTGGCCGCCAGCACCGAGCCCTGACGCACCGCCGAACGCAGCCAGCGCTCGCCATCCTGACCGGGCAACAGCTCGCCCAGGCGAAACTGCGCCTCGGGCATGCCGGCCACCGCGGCCTGCTCCAGCAGATACAGGCCGTCGCTCTGGCGGCCGGCGTCGAGCGCCTTGAGCCCATTCAGATAATCGTCCGTGGCCGACGCCTGGGCGGTGCCGCTGAGCAGCATCGCCAATCCATACACAAGGGTTTTTCTCACTGCACCATTTCCTGTTCGCTAAACAGCCCGTCGAACAGCATGCTCGACAGGTAACGCTCGCCGGAGTCCGGCAGGATCACCACGATGGTCTTGCCCTGCATCTGTGGCTCGCCGGCAATACGGACGGCTGCCGCCATCGCCGCGCCACAGGAAATCCCGCACAAAATGCCTTCTTCGCGCATCAGGCGCAGGGCCATGGCCTTGGATTCGTCATCGGTCACCAACTCAACCCGGTCGACGATGCGCAAATCCAGGTTCTTCGGGATAAACCCGGCGCCGAGCCCCTGGATCTTGTGCGGTGCCGGCTTGAGCTCCTGCCCGGCCATGGCCTGGCTGATCACCGGCGAGGTCACCGGCTCAACCGCCACCGAAACAATCGCCTTGCCCTGGGTGTGCTTGATATAGCGCGAAATGCCGGTGATGGTGCCGCCGGTGCCAACCCCCGAGACCAGCACATCGACAGCGCCGTCGGTGTCGGCCCAGATTTCCGGGCCGGTGGTTTTCTCATGGATCGCCGGGTTGGCCGGGTTCTCGAACTGCTGCGGCAGAAAGTATTGGCTCGGGTCGC
>DAITLT010000016.1:0-12728 GCA_036835505.1 Pseudomonas sp. | reverse complement strand
GTTGGCGATTTCCGTGGCCTTGTCGATGGCCCCCTTCATGCCCTTGGCCGGCTCGGTCAGCACCAGCTCGGCGCCCAGGCCCTTGAGCACCTTGCGCCGTTCCAGGCTCATCGACGAGGGCATGGTCAACAGCAGTTTGTAGCCCTTGGCAGCCGCCACAAACGCCAGGCCGATGCCGGTATTGCCCGAGGTCGGCTCGACAATGGTCATGCCCGGCTTGAGCACACCGCGCGCCTCGGCATCCCAGATCATGTTGGCGCCAATCCGGCACTTGACCGAATAGGCCGGGTTACGCCCCTCGATCTTGGCCAGGAGGGTCACCCCAGGCGGGCCCAGGCGATTGATCCGCACCAACGGGGTATTGCCGATGGCTTGCGCGTTGTCTGCATAAATGCGGCTCATAACCACGTCCTCCTGTCTGTGTTGCTGATAATCAGCCAAGCCTAAGGTGCCGGCTTGAGGCCGTCCAGTCGCTGAACGCGGTTTGCGTTGCCCGGCCTCGGCCTGGCAATGCCACGCGAGCATCCTCAACGCCAGGATTTGCTGACTCGTCATTCAGTGACTGAATGCTGCGTCTGCGTTCACAGGCCACTAGCCCGCGCGTTATAGTCGGCTTTTCCAATACTGTACTGTCCAGTTTCGCCGCTGGCTTTAGCGTCCGAGGTTTCCCCATGAAGTTCGAAGGTACCCAGTCCTACGTCGCCACCGACGATCTCAAGCTGGCGGTCAATGCAGCCATCACCCTGCAACGCCCGCTGCTGGTCAAGGGCGAGCCCGGCACCGGCAAGACCATGCTGGCCGAGCAACTGGCCGAGTCCTTTGGCGCCAAGCTGATCACCTGGCACATCAAGTCCACCACCAAGGCCCACCAGGGCCTGTACGAGTACGACGCGGTCAGCCGCCTGCGCGACTCGCAGCTGGATTCGGACAAGGTCCATGACGTGCGCAACTACATCAAGAAGGGCAAATTGTGGGAGGCCTTCGAGTCCGACGAGCGCGTCATCCTGCTGATCGACGAGATCGACAAGGCCGACATCGAGTTCCCCAACGACCTGCTGCAAGAACTCGACAAGATGGAGTTCTACGTTTACGAGACCAACGAGACGATCAAAGCCAAAGTACGGCCGATCATCATCATCACCTCGAACAACGAAAAAGAGCTGCCGGACGCCTTCCTGCGCCGCTGCTTCTTTCACTACATCGCCTTCCCCGATCGCGGCACCCTGCAAAAGATTGTCGACGTCCACTACCCCAACATCAAAAAAGACCTGGTGGCCGAAGCCCTCGACGTGTTCTTCGATGTGCGCAAAGTGCCAGGCCTGAAGAAAAAGCCTTCCACCAGCGAGCTGGTCGATTGGCTCAAGCTGCTGATGGCCGACAACATCGGCGAAGCGGTACTGCGCGAACGCGACCCCAGCAAAGCCATCCCGCCGCTGGCCGGCGCCCTGGTGAAGAACGAGCAGGATGTGATGCTGCTTGAGCGCCTGGCGTTTATGAGCCGTCGCGGTAGTCGCTAAGGCTTTATCTCCCCTCTCCCATTCATGGGAGAGGGGCCGGGGGAGAGGGTATCAGCGACCGCGCGTCGCCTGCCCCCACCCTCTCCCTAGCCCTCTCCCTCAAGGGAGAGGGGATTGTCACCTGTTTCCCTGAGGGCAACTTATATGCTGCTCAACCTGTTCAACGAAATGCGTGCCGCCAAGGTACCGGTGTCGGTGCGCGAGCTGCTTGATCTGCTCAATGCGCTCAAGCACAACGTCGTGTTCGCCGACATGGACGAGTTCTACTTCCTCGCCCGCGCCATTCTGGTCAAGGACGAACGCCATTTCGACAAGTTCGACCGCGCGTTCGGCGCCTACTTCAAGGGCCTGGAAAATCTCAATCAGCACATCGAGGCGTTGATCCCCGATGAATGGCTGCGCAAGGAATTCGAGCGCTCCCTGACCGACGAGGAGCGCGCCCGGATCGAATCCCTCGGCGGCCTCGACAAGCTGATCGAGGAGTTCAAGAAGCGCCTCGAAGAGCAAAAGGAGCGCCACGCAGGCGGCAACAAATGGATCGGTACCGGCGGCACCAGCCCGTTCGGCTCCGGTGGCTACAACCCGGAAGGCATCCGCGTCGGCGACGCCGGCAAGCGCCAGGGCAAAGCAGTCAAGGTCTGGGACCAGCGCGAGTACAAGAACCTCGATGACCAGGTGGAACTCGGCACACGCAACATCAAGGTGGCCCTGCGCCGCCTGCGCAAGTTCGCCCGCCAAGGCGCCCAGGATGAGCTAGATCTGGACGGCACCATCGACTTCACCGCCCGCGACGGCGGCCTGCTGAATATCCAAATGCGTCCGGAACGGCGCAATGCGGTCAAACTGCTGATCCTGTTCGACATCGGCGGCTCGATGGACGCCCACGTCAAGGTTTGCGAAGAGCTGTTCAGCGCCTGCAAGACCGAGTTCAAGCACCTGGAGTACTTCTACTTCCACAACTGCGTGTACGAGTCGGTGTGGAAGAACAACCTGCGCCGCACCTCCGAGCGCTTCTCCACCCTCGACCTGCTGCACAAGTACGGCGCCGACTACAAAGTGGTGTTCGTCGGCGACGCAGCCATGGCCCCCTACGAAATCACCCAGGCCGGCGGCAGCGTCGAACACTGGAACGAAGAGCCGGGCTACCTGTGGATCAAGCGTTTTATGGAGAAGTACAAAAAGCTTATCTGGATCAACCCCTACCCCAAGGACACCTGGAACTACACCGCCTCGACCAACATCATGCGCGAGCTGGTAGAAGACCAGATGTATCCACTGACCCTGAGCGGGCTGGAAGAAGGGATGCGGTTTCTTTCCAAGTAAGGCACGCGCAATAAACAACGGGCCCAATTGGGCCCGTTATTTATTGCCATATATCCGTTATATGTGCCCCTATTAAACCCTGCGACACCACCCGTAGGATGGCGTGGAGCGCAGCGATACCCATCAGGGACTTGCTCATGCCCAATTACCCGATGGGTATCGCAAGCTCAACCCATCCTACGCGCCAATTAAGCCTCACAACTCCAGTTAGTCGTGCCAAAAAGTCGAGCACCTGTATCGGTGCTCCCGCGACCCACGTAAGAACGATCAGATATCCGAGCGACATGGAAATCCACGCTAGGAAACTCATTAACCATAACTTCAAGATTGGCTCTATAAGCAACCACAGCAGCCACCACTATGCTGCCCGGCTGAAGAGGCATAACAGCATCCAATGCCTCACGAATTGAACGACCAGTATTGATAACGCTATCCACGATAATCACAGGACGCCCTCTAATAGGCATGGAGTCTAGACTTGCGCCTGGACTATAGAGCACTAACGAACTGCCGGGCAAAGAAGACCAGAGCCCTTCGGCAACAAATAACCCTGCCCTCATTACAGCTACGATGATTGGCTCACTTCCTGGTTTTAGCTGAACGCCTATCGAGGACCCAGCGACATGATTGATCGTTACATCCTCAATTATTAATTTTTGTGCGACAGCTCCTGCCAACTGACGACCAACATTGCGGTGCGCCTCTGCCAGGCCGGGCCCCATCAAATCTGCCTGACGAGTTGCATTGACGAATAGGCGCATAAGCGCCTCGTCGGAATTATCAATCAACAATCCAAAATCCTCCCTGAAGGATCATCTCAGCTGCTTCCGCAGCTGAGCATGTATGTAATTCATCAAAACGTTGATCATCGACAAGAAGATGACGGACGGAAGTTACTGCCGCCAACTTAGAGCGCAGGGCCAAACTACCCTTGATATCGGGTACAAACAACGCGGTATCCGCAGCCATGAGCATTGGCAGGTCAACACAACTATCTCCGGCAGCGATTACTACCCATCCCATTTTTCGTAAAGCAAATACGATATCGCCCTTTGAGCGGGCGGAAATGGCATAGCTATCGAGTGCCTTGTGGCAGCCCCCAATAACTGGAATGCGGCTATACCCCGCATTGGAAAGAACTTTACGCCATACCTGAGGAATGCCAGCAGTTACAACAACCACAGGAACCCGCTCGGTGATGACGCCCAAGATCAACTGCCAACAAGCACGTAGCTGAACACTGTCAGCTACACATTCAAGCTCAGATACATACACATCTCTGCAGACCGCAGACCATAAAGTCGATACAGCAGTGAATGCTTCATCCAGATAACCAAGTCGCTCGAATATCTGCCGAATAGATTCGTTGATACCAAGTGAGTGACCAACCAGCCGCCCTGTATCTTCAGAGCTCAATGTTCTGTCTGCATCAATAACAAGACAGACGCCTAGTGGATGACCCTCCCTAATAGGAATATTTTTTTTCAGCTCTGCAAGCAAGGATTTGCCTGCCAGCGTTGGTAGACCAAGCGTCACCGCATCCCCTTAGGGTCAAGCCCGTTGAGAAATTCGGCCAGGATATTCAGCCTATTTGAAAGATCAGACTCAACCAACTCAAGTAATGGAACGTTCATCTCTTGGGCAAGCCGGCGGCCTTCCAAAAGTTCGAAACCCATATGTTCAGCTATGTCGCAAACAGACTCTGGGGGGCGATCACGATCATCACCTTGTCGTTGCACAAGCACTGATTCAGGGTGAGGATTTATGAGTATGAGCGCTTGAAAAAAACTTTTGTCTTCAGCCGTAAATATGGGTTCAAGCAGGCACGTGTTTCGATTACGCAAAGTGAAATGCCCATCGACAAGCAATCGGCCATCACACTGACTTAGGAGTTGTCGTAACTTATGAATCGATTTCTCACGAACGGCCTGCCGTTGTTCAGAAGCCCAGCTGTCCAAGTCATGCACTGTCGACGGAGCGATGATTGCTTTAACTATGGCTGAGCCTGTCACCTGCATATCCTGCGTGTGCAACCGTGTATGTTCCCGCAGAAGAGTCGTCTTGCCGACTCCGGAAACACCACCAACACAGATAGAGATCTTTCTAGTCCCACCCCTCGTAAAGTGACTCATACGATTCTCGCTGCAGCACTAGCAATTGCGCAGTCCAGCCACTCAATAGCACGCGCTTCAAGCCTCGAAATACGATCATCGGGCTGCATACCAGCAGGAACCAACTCTAATCCCATCATTGGAGTACAAGTAGCACATGCCGGAAGAGCCAAGACTTGGTTCATGTATGCGCGCACATCGCCAACAGTGGTTGTTGACGTAACAACCAGTCCCTCGTTGTCTCGGGACTGCTTTGCAATACGTGAACAAACAAAAAGTCGGCCACGTTCTACCGTAGCGCAGTGGCGGCGATACCAACAATCATCAAACATCGCCTGGGCCTGAGCAGCAGAAACCTCACGCGCCTCCTTCCACGGGTCCCAACCATCATCACTCTTGCGAAAGATAAGCTGCACATGAGGTGCAACAAGCGCTATCCAACTGCGGTAACGTTGTTGAATTGTCTCTCCAAGTCCGTAGTCACTGATACTCAAGCGGTCGATATGCTTTAGCGCAATCTTACTGAGCCCCCGAGGCGTCAATCCGTTGGTAACAACTTCTAGACAATCAGCAATTCCAATAGCACTAATCCGCGTCAAAGCACGTTCAAGCAGGCGTCCATCGATAGTCGGCTCTCCACCTAATACCGCTAGGCTTTTTACTCGGATGCCCGCACTAAAAAGATTTTCGAGTGTCTTGACTATTTCAGCAACCGGCTCACCTACGGTGGGCGCCGGTTGAGCGGGAACGAAGAAACCACAATTGGCACAAGCAAGGGTGCAGCGCGAGGTAATCGATACTTCTAACTCACGAATCTGAAATATCTCTTCCATTAACTCCCTCATGGAGACTCCAAACATCCAAATAATGAATCACCCCGGACTTCGCAGGCACACAATGATCGTTCTTGACCAATTGCTGCCCGTCGTCAACCTCAGCTATCGAGTCAATAGCAGCCCAATCTCATAAGGCACCCTACATCTATGGAGCCAGGGAACAGGCCAACCCAAAACCCCACCCAACCTAACTCCCCGTTAACGCCAATGCCGCGCCTGCACCTGCCGGCTGCGACCCAGCCCAGCCAAACCACCCAGAATCAGTAGCGTGCCTTCCACCAGCCAGGCCAGCAGCAAGCCGCAGCTCAGGCCCCAGGCGATGGCCTGGGGGGCCAGCAGCACTTGATAGCTGTAGCCGTTGTAGGTTTCTTCCAGCAGTGGCCGGTCGGCTGCGGTGATCAGGTGCCAGACGCGCTGATACCAGGCGCCCTGCATGGCCCACCATTCGGCCTCCAGCTGCGCATCACGGCTGACCAGGGCGGCCACGCTCTGGCCGTCGCTGCGCATTACAGGGTCGTCACTAACCCGGTAATGGGCCACCAATGCATCCAGATCGCCCTTGAAGAACTTCTCTGCAGTCGCGCGAAAGCCCTTGAGGCTCTGCTGTGCTTCCAGCCGATGGGCCTCCAGGCGCTGGTTGTAATCGGTGATAAACCCTGGCACCTGCACGCCCACCAGCAGGCCAAAGGTAAACACCAGCAAACGTAGGTAACTGCGCAACATAGCCCTCTCCCTGAAATTTTTGGACGGCGTTACAGGCTGCCATCGGCAATGCATTCACCACGGCGCCACAGGCGCCACTCGCCGGGCTGCATCCGCGTCCAGGCCTCGTTGCTGGTCAAAGGCGCCGTGGCCAGCACGGTGACCACATCATTGGCCGAGGTTTCCGCCTGGAAGTCCACGGTCAGCTCGGCATCGGTCAGGCAGGCCGGACCAAAAGGTGCTCGGCGGGTAATAAAGGCCAGCTTGGTCGAACAAAAACTGAACAGCCAGTCACCGTTGCTGAGCAGGCAGTTGAACACACCCTGGCTGCGGTAGTGCGCGCAGGCCTGGACCAGGACCGGCAAGAGCATCTCCACCGTCACCGGCTCGGGGAACGCCTGGCGCACGCGGTTGAGCAGATCGCAGAAAGCTGCCTCACTGTCGGTATCGCCCACCGCCCGGTAAAAGCTCGGCACGGGAGCGAAATCAGCCAGTTGGCCGTTGTGCGCGAAGCACCAGTTGCGGCCCCAGAGTTCGCGCACGAACGGATGGGTATTGGCCAGGCAGACGTTGCCGACGTTGGCCTGGCGGATATGGCCGATCACCGTCTCGCTCTTGATCGGGTAGCGCTGCACCAGCCGCGCCACCTCGGACTCAACGCTCGCCGCCGGGTCCTGGAACAGGCGCAAACCACGCCCCTCGTAGAAGCCGATGCCCCAGCCGTCGCGGTGCGGGCCGGTGCCGCCGCCCCGCTGCATCAGCCCGGTAAAGCTGAACACGATATCGGTCGGCACATTGGCGCTCATGCCCAGCAGCTCACACATGACTCAAACCTCCAGGGCCAAACGCGCCGACAAGCGATTCAGCAGAACGACAAGGCGCCGATTACAGCCGTGGTTCGATGCGCAGGCGGCGATCGCCGTGCTGGTCGATGCGTGTATCAGCTTGCGGTGCAGGGTCACGCTGCAGCACTTCGCGCAGGGTCGGCTCGTCGTCAGCAGCGGCAGCCGCGCTTTCCTGACGGTGCTTCTGGCTTAGGCGCTCAAACGGCCAGCGGATCAGGGCGAACAATAGGTACACGCCCATGGCCAGCATGGCGTACATGCTCAGGTCCGCCGCCGCGCGCCAGGCGTTGTTGCCGACTTTCAGCAGCAGGTCGAGGGCGGTGATGGCGATCGCCGGGGCAAACAGGTCTTTGGCCGGGTCCACCACCGTGGGTGAGAACAGCAGCACCGCCACGATTACCCGCAGCGGCTCGCGCAGCCAGCGCCACAGCCAGCCGGTCATGCGCAGCCAAACCAGCAGGCAACCCAGGGCGGCAACGCCATACAGGCTCCAGGCGAGCAGATAGTCGTGTTCAGTCATGCGCGTTCATGGCCGGGCTGGCAAAAGGGCGCTTATGATAGCGGCTTTTGCCCGTCGCGGCCTCCCCCGCCCGCCGTCTGCGCCAACCGCCTGCCTCAACCGTTCACACCCACAGAGAACCGCCCATGCCGCACGCCCCGATAGCCCGCCAAGCCAGCAGTGCCGACCCGTACGCCTGGCTGGAGCAACGCGACGACGCCGAAGTCCTGGCCCACCTGCGCGCCGAAAATGCCTATCTGGAGGCTGAACTGGCCGAGCAAGGGCCGTTGCGCGAGCAACTGTTCGAGGAGATCAAGGGCCGCATCCGCGAGACCGACCTGTCCCTGCCCTCGCCCTGGGGCCCGTGGCTGTACTACCAGCGCACCACCGCCGGCGACGAATACCCGCGCCATTACCGCTGCCCGCGCTCGGCCGATGGCGCGCTGAGCGTCGATCCGGCCCAGGAGCAATTGCTCCTCGACCCCAACGCCCTGGCCGACGGCGGTTTTATCGCCCTCGGCGCCTTCACCATCAGCCCCGACCACAACCTGCTGGCCTACAGCCTGGACACCAGCGGCGATGAGATCTATCAGCTGTTTGTTAAGGACCTGACCAGCGGCGCCATCACCGCCCTGCCCTTCGACGATTGCGACGGCAGCCTGACCTGGGCCAACGACAACCAGACCCTGTTCTTCTCCGAGCTGGACGACACCCACCGGCCGCACAAGCTGTATCGCCACACCCTGGGCCAGGACGGTGCCGAGTTGGTGTTCGAGGAAGCCGACGGGCGTTTCTTTCTGCATTGCTACCGCTCCAGCTCCGAGCGCCAGTTGATTCTCCTGCTCAGCAGCAAGACCACCAGCGAAAGCTGGGTGCTGAATGCCGCCACGCCCCAGGGCGCCTTCCGCTGCCTGGCGCCGCGCGAGGACGACCACGAATACGACGTCGACCACGGCCAACTCGATGGCCAGTGGGCCTGGCTGATCCGCAGCAACCAGAGCGGCATCAACTTCGCGCTCTACGCCGCCAGCGAAGCCGAGCCCGAGCGCCAGCACTGGCGCGAACTCATCGCCCATGACCCGCAGGTGATGCTCGAAGGCCTGAGCCTGAACGCTGACGCCTATGTGCTGAGCCTGCGTGAAGCCGGCCTGCCGATCATTCAGGTGCATCCCCACGGTATGCCGAGCTATCGCGTGCAGTTGCCGGATGCCGCCTACAGCCTGTCGGTGCAGGACACCCTGGAATTTGCCAGCCCGCTGATTCGTCTGCGCTACGAGGCGCTCAATCGCCCAGCGCAAATCCGCCAACTGGAGCTGGCCAGCGGCGCCCAACAGGTGCTCAAGGAAACCCCAGTGCTCGGCCAGTTCGACGCCGACGCCTACGTCAGCCAGCGCCTGTGGGCCAGCGCCGCCGACGGTACGCAAATCCCCATTAGCCTGGTGGCCAAGCGCGAAGTGCTCGGCCAACCGGCACCGCTGTACCTGTACGGCTACGGCGCCTATGGCGAAAGCCTCGACCCGTGGTTCTCCCATGCGCGCCTGAGCCTGCTGGAACGCGGCTGCGTGTTTGCCATCGCCCACGTGCGCGGCGGCGGCGAGCTGGGCGAGGCCTGGTACCGCGCCGGCAAGCTGGAGCACAAGGCCAACAGCTTCAGTGACTTTATCGCCTGCGCCGAACACCTGATCGCCAGCGGCTACACCCGCCCGCAGCAGCTGGCCATCAGCGGCGGCAGCGCCGGTGGTTTGTTGATCGGCGCGGTGCTCAACCAGCGCCCCGAGCTGTTTGCCGCGGCGATTGCCGAAGTGCCTTTCGTCGATGTGCTCAACACCATGCAGAACCCCGACCTGCCGCTGACCGTCACCGAGTACGACGAATGGGGCGACCCGCATGACCCCGAGGTGTTCGAGCGGATCAAAGGCTACGCCCCCTACGAGAACGTCAAGGCCCAGGCCTACCCGGCGATCCTCGCCGTGGCCGGCTACAACGACAGCCGCGTGCAGTACTGGGAAGCAGCCAAGTGGGTGGCCAAGTTGCGCGCGAGCAAGACCGACAACCACCTGTTGCTGCTGAAAACCGACCTGGACGCCGGCCACGGTGGCATGAGCGGCCGCTACCAGGCCCTCAAGGATGTGGCGCTGGAGTACAGCTTCCTGCTCAAGGTGCTCGCGAGCGCGCCATGACCGCAGCCGCGGCCAACACCGCGCCAACCCTGGGCTTTGTCCTGACCCAGCACTGGCGCGACACGCCCACCGGCACCGAGGTCGAGTTCTGGCTGGCCACCGATGCCGGCCCGCGCCTGCTGCGCCTGGCGCAGCAGCCCGCCGTGGCGTTTATCCCAGAAGCCCAGCGCGCCCAAGCCGAGGCGCTGCTGCAGGGCGAGCGCGATGTCGAGTTGCGCCCCCTGGGCCTGCGCGACTTTCACCACAGGCCGGTGCTCGGCCTGTATTGCCGGCACTACCGCCAATTGCTGCACCTGGACAAGCTGCTGCGCGGTGCCGGGGTGGATGTTTACGAGGCCGATATTCGCCCGCCCGAGCGCTACCTGATGGAGCGCTTTATCACCGCGCCCGTGAGTTTTAGCGGCCGCCCAGGTGCCGACGGCGTGCTGCTCGATGCCCAGTTAAAGCCCGCGCCGGACTATCGCCCGCCCCTGCGCCTGGTCTCCCTGGACATCGAAACCAACCCCCTGGGCGAGCTGTACTCCATCGCCCTGGAAGGCTGTGGTCAGCGCCAGGTGTATATGCTCGGTCGGGCCCAAGCGGCGGACCCGGCAGTCGACTTTCAACTGGAGTACTGCGCCAGCCGCGGGCAACTGCTGGAGCGTCTGAACCAGTGGCTGGCCACCCACGACCCCGACGCCATCATCGGCTGGAACCTGGTGCAGTTTGACCTGCGCGTGCTGCACGAACATGCGCGGCGCCTGGCCATCCCCTTGCGCCTCGGCCGTGACGGCGCGGAAATGCTCTGGCGCGAGCACGGCAGCGGCAACCAGCATTACTTCGCCTCGGCGGCCGGACGCCTGCTGATCGACGGCATCGAGGCCCTGCGCGAAGCGACCTGGCGCTTTAGCTCGTTCAGCCTGGAAAACGTCGCCCAGACCCTGCTCGGCGAAGGCAAGTCGATCGACAACCCCTACCAGCGCATGGCCGAAATCGACCGCATGTTCGTCGAGGACAAGCCCGCCCTGGCACGCTACAACCTGCGTGACTGCGAGCTGGTGACGCGAATCTTCGCCAAGACCGAGCTACTGACCTTCCTGCTCGAACGCGCCACCGTCACCGGCCTGGCCGTGGACCGCAGCGGCGGCTCGGTGGCGGCCTTCACTCATCTGTATTTGCCCTTGATGCACCGCCAGGGCTTTGTTGCACCCAACCTCGGCGAGCGCCCGCCGCAGGCCAGCCCTGGTGGTTTCGTCATGGAGTCGCAGCCGGGGCTGTACGAGTCGGTGCTGGTGCTGGACTACAAGAGCCTCTACCCATCGATCATCCGCACCTTCCTGATTGACCCCGTGGGTTTGGTGCAAGGCCTGCAGCAGCCCGACGATGGGAACTCGGTGGCGGGTTTTCTCGGCGCCCGCTTCTCACGCCACAGCCATTGTCTGCCGGGTATCGTGGCGCGAGTGGCCGAGGGCCGGGAGACCGCCAAGCGCGAGCACAACCAGCCGCTGTCCCAGGCCCTGAAGATCATCATGAACGCCTTCTACGGCGTGCTCGGCTCCAGCGGTTGTCGCTTCTTCGACACGCGCCTGGCCTCCTCGATCACCCTGCGCGGCCACCAGATCATGCACCGCACCCGCGCGCTGATTGAGGCCGAGGGTTATCAGGTGATCTATGGCGATACCGACTCAACCTTTGTCTGGCTCGGCCGCGAACACGACGAAGCCGACGCCACCCGCATCGGCCGCGCACTGGTGCAGCGGGTCAACCAGTGGTGGCGCGAGCACCTGCACGCCGAACTGGGCCTGGACAGCGCCCTGGAGCTGCAATTCGAGACCCACTACCGGCGCTTCCTGATGCCCACCATTCGCGGCGCCGAAGAAGGCAGCAAGAAGCGCTATGCCGGCCTGGTGCGCCGCGCCGACGGCAGCCAGGAGATGGTCTACAAAGGCCTGGAAACCGTGCGCAGCGACTGGTCGCCGCTGGCCCAGCAATTCCAGCAGGAGCTGTACCTGCGCATCTTCAAGCGCCAACCGTACCAGGCCTATGTGCGCGACTTTGTGCAACGCACACTGGCCGGCGAGCTGGACGAGTTGCTGGTGTACCGCAAACGCCTGCGGCGCAAACTCGACGACTATGAGCGCAATGTGCCGCCCCACGTGCGCGCCGCGCGCCTGGCCGATGCCTACAACGACCTGCACGGCCGGCCCCGGCAATACCAGAGCGGCGGCTGGATCAGCTATGTGATCACCCGCGCCGGTCCGGAACCGCTGGAAGCACGCAGCGCGCCCATCGATTACGAGCACTACCTGACCCGCCAGTTGCAACCAGTGGCCGACGCCATCCTGCCCTTCGTCGACGACGACTTCAGCGCCCTGGTGGGCGGCCAACTCGGGCTGTTCTAAGCTATCGCACCGCGTAGGAGCCAGCTTGCTGGCGATCTCGACACGCCAGCATCCCGAGCAAGCTCGCTCCTACAGCAGCAATGCTGTTCACATAAGATGCGACAGAGGTAGCCCGGATGAAATCCGGGAGGAAATTGGCTGGATAACCAGCGCCCCGGATTGCATTGGGCTACAAAGAGGCCGTTTACTTGGCTTAGGTGAACGGCATTGCGCTCCTACAGTCGGGCCTTATTGAAGTCCGACTTTTGCGCAGTAGAACAGCGTCAAACCCGACAGGCTCCTAGGGTCTGTTCCCGTTTCATCGCGAGCCGCGTTGCCGCGAGAAATGGTCCCC
>DAITLT010000015.1:10150-21224 GCA_036835505.1 Pseudomonas sp. | reverse complement strand
CGCAAAAAACAGGCTCCGGCGCGGCCGCGAATGAAACGGGAACAGACCCTAGGCGGACGTAGGGCGGACTCAGGCGCGCAGCGCAGCGTCCGCCAATAGCCTGAGTTACGCCTTGAGTTGCGCCCTGCCCGTTACGAGACCAGCGGTCACTGATCCAGCAAGTGAAAGCGCGGCAAGCCTAGCCCCCACTGAATCGCGGCCAGACGTGTCAGCAACACGGTGAGCATCGCGCACAGGGTATCCAGCCAGTGCGGGGTGCCCAGCTCGCGCATGCCGAGAAATACCAGCGAACCCAGAATGCAGGCCGTGGCGTAAATTTCCTTCTTGAAGATCAGCGGGATCTCGTTGCAGATCACATCGCGCATCACCCCGCCGGCCACCCCGGTCATCACACCCATGATCACCGCAGTGCTGAACGGCATATTGTGTTGCAAGGATACTTCGCAGCCGATCACGGTAAACACCGCCAGGCCGAAGGCATCGGCAATCAGCAGGCCGCGCTCATGGATCGGCTGGGTCATGCGCACCCACAGCACAGTGCCGATGGCGGCGATCGAGGCCACCAAAATGTAGGTGTCGTTGCGAATCCAGCTCACCGGATGGTTGTCCAGAATCACGTCGCGCAAGGTGCCGCCACCGAGGGCAGTAACGATGGCAATCACCAGTACGCCGAACAGGTCCATGGATTTGCGCCCAGCCATCAGCGCGCCAGTGATGGCAAATACGGCAACGCCGAACAGGTCGGACCAATAGAAGATTTGTTGCATGATTAGTCAGCTAATTTCGAGGGGTGCGCATGGTAACAAACTCCTCAGCTGCCGTTGGATGGATGCCCAGGGTTTCGTCGAAAATTTGTTTGCTGGCCCCCGCCTTGAGTGCCACCGCCATGCCCTGGATGATTTCGCCGGCGTCCGGCCCGACCATATGACAACCCAGCACGCGATCCGTGGCGGCATCCACCACCAGCTTCATCAGGGTCTTTTGTTGGCCCGCGCCGAGGCTTTCCTGCATGGGCCGGAAGCGGCTCTCAAAGACCTGCAGGCGGTGGCCTGCGGCCCTGGCCTGCTCTTCACTGAGGCCCACGGTGCCGATATTGGGCAGGCTGAACACGGCGGTCGGGATCAGTTGATAGTCAACCGCTCGGTACTCTTCAGGTTTGAACAAGCGCCGCGCCACGGCCATGCCTTCGGCCAGGGCCACGGGCGTGAGCTGCACCCGGCCGATCATGTCGCCAATCGCCAGAATCGACGGCTCGGCCGTTTGATACAGCTCATCAACCTGTACATAACCGCGTTTATCCAGACGCACCTGGGTGTTTTCCAGGCCGAGGTTGTCGAGCATCGGACGCCGGCCGGTGGCGTAGAACACCGCATCGGTGGCCAGCACTCGGCCATCCTGCAAGGTGGCCAACAGGCTGCCGTCCGCTTGCTTGTCGATTTTCACAATGTCGCTGTTGAACTGCAGATCCATGCCGCTGTTGCTTAGCTCGGCCTGCAAATGGCTGCGCACCGCCATGTCGAAACCGCGCAAAAACAACTCGCCGCGATACAGCAACGAGGTTTTGGCCCCCAGGCCGTGGAAGATCGAGGCAAATTCGACGGCGATATACCCTCCCCCGACCACCAATATGCGCTTGGGCAATTGCTTGAGGAAGAACGCCTCGTTGGAGGTGATGGCGTGCTCGATGCCTGGAATCTCCGGCTTCTGCGGCCAGCCGCCGGTGGCCAGGAGAATGTGTCGGGCGCTGAACACCTGGCCGTCGACCTCAACCCGCTGGCCATCCAGCAGGCGCGCGTGGCCTTCCAGCAAGGTGACCCCGCTGTTGACCAGCAAGGTGCGGTAAATGCCGTTCAAACGCTGAATTTCACGGTTCTTGTTGGCGATCAGGGTGGCCCAGTCGAAGTGCGCCTGTGCCAGTTGCCAGCCAAAGTCAGCCGCCTGGGTAAAGGCGCTGCTGAAGTGGGCGCTGTACACCAGTAGTTTTTTCGGCACGCAGCCGACATTCACGCAGGTGCCGCCCAGGTAACGGCTTTCCGCCACCGCCACCTTGGCGCCAAAGCCGGCGGCGAAACGGGCCGCGCGCACCCCGCCGGAACCGGCACCGATGACGAAAAGATCAAAGTCGTAACTCATCAATACTCTCCTGCTTGCTCCAGGCTGCGCCGCTAAAGCCGCGGGCAGCGCCTAAACTGCAATCATGCCTGAAGGAGAGCCGCCGATGCGCCCTACCCTGACCCATATTGCCCTGCATGTGCCGGATCTGGATGCCTGCATCGCCTTTTACCGCGACTATTGCGCCATGCAGGTGATCCACCAGCGCGCCGGCAAAGGCTCGCGGATTGTCTGGCTGGCCGAGCCGGGCAAAGAACATGCGTTTATCTTCGTGCTGATGCCCGGCGGCCAGGCTCGGCAGTTGGCCAGCGATGATTACAGCCATCTGGGTTTTGCCCTGGCTAGCCGGGCCGCGGTGGATGCCATCGCCGCCCGCGCCTTGGCTGAGGGCTGCCTGATTTGGCCGGCGCGGGATGAGCCTTATCCGGTGGGCTATTACTGCGGTGTACGTGATCCGGCCGGCAACTACATCGAGTTCAGCTACGGCCAGCCGCTGGGGCCGGGCGCCGAGCAAATGGCCATCGCTTAAAACCCAGGGGCCTGAAACGACAAAGCCACCCGTAGGTGGCTTTGTTGTAGCCCGGATGAAATCCGGGGCGTTCATCGCCCGGTTAATCCTTTCGGATTTCATCCGAACCAGGCCTGTAGCGCCTTAAATGAACAGCATTGCCCGCAGGTGGCTTTGTGCAAGGCTTGAGGCTTAGTAAGCCTTGCCCGTCTTGTAGAAGTTCTCGAAGCAGAAGTTGGTCGCTTCGATATAGCCTTCGGCGCCGCCGCAGTCGAAGCGCTGGCCCTTGAACTTGTAGGCAATCACGCAACCGTCCTGGGCCTGCTTCATCAGCGCGTCGGTGATCTGGATTTCCCCGCCCTTGCCCGGCTCGGTTTGCTCGATCAGGTTGAAGATGTCCGGAGTCAGGATGTAGCGACCGATGATCGCCAGGTTCGAGGGGGCATCTTCCGGCTTGGGTTTCTCCACCATGCTGTTCACCCGGTAGATGTCGTCGCGGATCATCTCGCCGGCGATTACGCCGTACTTGGAGACTTCTGCCATCGGCACTTCCTGGATGGCCACGATCGAGCAGCGGAACTGGTTGTACAGCTTGACCATCTGCTTGAGCACGCTGTCGCCTTCGAGGTTGACGCACAGGTCGTCCGCCAGCACCACGGCGAAGGGCTCGTCGCCGATCAGCGGACGACCGCAGAGGATGGCGTGACCCAGGCCTTTCATCTCCACCTGACGGGTGTAGGAGAAGCTGCACTCGTCGATCAATTTACGGATGCCGACCAGGTATTTTTCCTTGTCGGTGCCGTGGATCTGGTGTTCCAGCTCATAGCTGATGTCGAAGTGGTCTTCCAGGGCGCGCTTGCCACGGCCGGTGACCATGGCGATTTCGGTCAAGCCGGCATCCAGGGCCTCTTCCACGCCGTACTGGATCAGTGGCTTGTTCACCACTGGCAGCATTTCCTTGGGCATGGCCTTGGTTGCAGGCAGGAAACGGGTGCCGTAGCCGGCTGCCGGGAACAAGCATTTCTTGATCATGAGAATCCTTTGGCGATGGGGGGGGTGACGGAGTTGCCGCGCAGTCTAATCAGCCGATCGAAGCCTGACAATGGGCGCTCGTCTTTGCCTGCCCCTCGCCGCGCCTAACCCAGTCGACTGGCCTGGCCATGCAGCTCATCACGAGCCAGGCGCAGTTCATCGGCATCCTGGTTGAGCTGGTGAATGGCGTTGAGCAGACGTTGACGCAACAAGTCATCCTTGATCTGTTCGACGGCACGCATCACATCCAGTGCGGCAGCCTCATTGTGGCTGGCAACGGCATCCAACACTTTGCGCATGTTTCTAACGGCTCGGCTCATGACTGGGTTCCTCCTGGATTAGTCGAGCATCCTAGGACCACAAGATTGCCAAATGATTGCAACGATGGTGAGTGGTGAGTGGGAAATGGGCAGTGGGCAGTGGGCAGTGGGGAGTAGGAAGCGGACAGTGGTTGCGCGGTGCGGCTATAGGCGTGGCCGGAGCAACGCCGGGCCACAAAAAATGCCGTTCACTTGAGTTAAGTGAACGGCATTGCGGGGCTACGCGCGGCGGTTATTCGGGCAAGGTGCCGGGCAGCAGTTCGAAGCTGGGGGTGAAGGTGGTCATCGCCGCCATCAACTGCTCAAAGGGTTTGCTGTCGCCCTCGAAGGTGGCTTTTCCGTCAGCAATCAACTGAGCAAAGCTGGTCTTGCGGGCCATCACCTGCTCCAGATCGCTGCGGTTGAGGGTGATGGTCAGATCGGCATCCTTGACCTGTTGGCCCTTGATGTTGGTCAGGGTCGAGTTGCTCAACTCGACCACGAACTGCTCGCCGTTGTCCGGAGTCTTGAGGTTGAAGACAAAGTGCTGGCCGTCGAACTTGCTGCCATCCAGGCTGATGCCGAGGAAGTTCAGCCACAGCTCGGTGCTCATGCCGCGAATCAGGTCCGGCCCGCCGGTTTTCGGCGAAGCGCCCTTGGGCATGCCATTGCGCAGTTCGTAGGCGGCAGCCAGGAAGCTGTTACGCACGCTGGGGCTTTCCTTCTGGTAGCCGACTTGCTCGTAGACATCCGCCAGCAGGTCCTTGGCCGCGCTGTTGTTCGGCTCGGCATAGACCAGCTTGTTGAGGATTTCATAGGCCTCGCGGTACTGGCCCTGGTCGGCGAGGCTCTTGCCCTTGCTGATGATCTTCTCCGCGCCGCCCATCATCTCCACATACAGCGGTGCCGAGTCTTTCGGCGACAGTGGCATCAGGGTTGCCGGGTTGGCGTCCCAGTAGCCGAGGTAGCGGTTGAGCACTGCACGGCTGTTGTGCTCTTCCGAGCCGTGATAACTGTGTGCTGCCCAGCTCTTTTTCAAGCTCTCGGGCAGTTTGTAGACGTTGTGAATCTCGTTGATGGTGACGCCCTGGTTGGCCTCGTGCAGCACGGCGTTGTTGAGGTTGGCGTACACATCACGCTGGGTGCGCATGACTTCCTGGATACGCTGGTTGCCGAAACGCGGCCAGCTGTGGGCGGCAAACATCACGTCAGCCTGTTGGCCATAACGGTACAGGGCGACGTTGATATGTTTGGACCACACCAGCGCATCACGCACCAGGGCGCCACGCAGGGTGTAGATATTGTGAATGGTGCCGGTGATGTTTTCTGCCGCCCAGAAGGCCTTGAACTGCGGAAAGTAGGTGTTCATCTCGGCCGGCGCCTCGGTTCCCGGCGTGCTCTGGAACTCCATCTCGACACCGTCGATGGTCAGCGTCTCGAAGTCTTTCTCGATGTAGCGGTTGGGCTCGATCAGGCCCAGGTTGCCCGCCGCGGTGTTCTTGCCGATTGACTGATCGACGTGGCCGAACGGGCTACGCGGCAGCAATACGCCGTACTGGAAGAACATCCGCCGGGTCATGGCATTGCCGGCATACACGTTCTCGGCCACCGCATGTTCCATAAAGCCGGACGGGGCGATCAGCGGGATTTTGCCGCTGCGCACGTCGGCCTCCTCCACCACACCGCGAATACCGCCGAAGTGGTCGCCATGGGAGTGGGAAACCACCACCGCCACCACCGGACGCTTGCCGAGCTTCTCGTTGATAAAGTCCAGCGCCGCCTTGGCGGTTTCCTTGGCGGTCAGCACGTCAAAGACGATCCAGCCGGTGTCGCCCTTGATAAAGCTGATGTTGGCCAGGTCGTAGCCGCGCACCTGGTAGACCTTGCCCGGCACCACTTCATACAGACCGTAGGCCATGTTGAGCACGGCCTGGCGCTGCAGCGAGGGGTGGATGCTGTCGAAGTCCTTGCCCTGCAACAGGTACTCGTAGCTGCCCATATCCCAGGCCACATGGCCGGCCTCGGCCATGATCTGCTTGTAGGGCGGCGCAGCGATAAAGCCCTTTTGCGCTTCCTCGAAGTCGCGTTTGTCCTCGAACGGCAGGCTCTTGCGCAAGGCCTTCTGCAGCTCGATGGTATAGGGCGATGGTAGCTTGCCCTTGGCGTCGAAGTGCTTGCCCTGCATCGCGCCTGGATCAGTCTGCGCCGCACCGCCGCCGGCAGCGTAAGCCGGACTGGCGACGCTGCCGGCCAGGGCGATGGCCAAAGCCAGGCGGAGTTTGCTGTGCTGTTTCATCGGTTCATTCCTTTGTGGACTATCAAGAGGGTTACTGCATGGCAGGCCAGGCTAGAAACGCCAGCTCATATTGGCCGTCAGGGTTTGAATCCAGGCATTGCGGTACTCACCGGCAAGGCGCTCGCCAGACAGCGGTTTGCTTTGTTCGACGGGCATATCGCTCATCCAGATCAGGTCCCAGCTGAGGTTTACATCGGTGTTCTGATCCAGGCTGTAGGTGGCCCCCGTGCCCAGGCGCCAGGTTGCGCCGGTGGGCAGGATCACCCCGCGGTTGGCATCCGATACCGCCGCCGTGTCATAGGCCAGGCCGAGGTTCCAGAGTAGCTGCGGATTGACCCGATATTGGCTGCCCAGGGCCAACTGATAGGTATCCTTGAAGCGCGCATCCACGCTTGCGGACTGGGCACCGGCCAGTTGGGTGTCCAGCGCAACGCCGATCTCGCCAAAGCGCGACCAGTCCTGCCAGTTGACGCTGGCCAGCAGTGCCCACTGTGCATTCAGTTGCTGATAGAGGCTGAGCGTGACGGTTTGCGGCACCTGGGTGTCGAGCTGCATGGGGAGGCCATCAAGCGGCGTCAGCAGCGCTCCTGTGCCACTGACATCCAGGCGGTTGTCGAAGTCCAGATGCACCTCGCTGGTGTACGCCAGGCCAATCCGGGTACCTGGCTGCGGGGCGTAAATCAGGCCAAGGTTGGCGCCGTAGCCCCAGGTGTGATCCTCATAGTTGAATTGGCCGTCGCTGCGATCGAGCAAGCCCAGGGGCGCTCGGTTGATCGCCGCCTGGGATTCCAACATGGCGTACATGGCCTTGACACCGATGCCCAGCGACCACTGTTCATTGAGCTTATAAGCCGCACTGGGCACCAACGACAGGCCGACAATCGAGGCGTTTTGCAGGTAATGGCGACCGGCCCAGTCGTTGGCGTAATTCTCGGCCAGGCCAAAGTCGCCATAGCTGCCAAAGCCAATGGTCCAGCGCTCATCCAGTTGCTGGCTGATAAAAAAGCTGGCCGAGGGGGTCAACTGCAGCGGATTGCCGCCATTGCCGCCGCTCGCGGTACTGCTCGCATCCACATCAAAGCCGAGGTCGCCAAACAACAGTTGGCCGCCCGCACTCACCTGGGTGCCTGGCAAATAGCTCAGGCCTGCCGGATTGCTGGCGATGGTTGAAGGCCCCTGCGCTCGCGCCGCCGCCCCAGCGTTGGCCAGGCCGGTGTTATCGCTGCCAATCTCGTACAGCATGATCCCCCCACCCAGCGCCGAGGCCGGCAGCGACAGACACAGCGCGGCACTGGTTAGCCGCTTGAGGGGGCGGATCGACATAAGCAGATTCCTGTGGTAACGCGACAAGGCAGTCAATGCTCCAGATTGAAGCACAGCGGCATAATTCCATGAAATGGTATATTTTCAGGACTCCATAACCATGAGGTTATTATGATTACCCAGCGCCGCCTGCTGCATTTGCTGACCCTGGTTGAGTACGGCCATTTCGGTCGGGCCGCCGAAGCCCTGAATATTTCCCAGCCAGCCTTGTCAAAAAGCATCCAGGCGCTGGAGGCCGAGCTCGACGTGCCCCTGGTCGAGCGCAAGAGTGGCGGTGTCAGCCTGACGGTGTTTGGCCAGGTGGTAGCCGAGCGCAGCAAGCCCCTGCTGACCGTGGAAGATGACTTGCGCCGCGAGATCAGGCTGCTCAATGAGCACCAGATCGGCTCCTTGACGCTGGCCTTCGGCCCTTATCCCAGCATCACCTGTGGCTATGCCGGCGCTGCACGCCTGCTGGCGCGCCATCCTGGAATCACTATCGGTATGCGCGTCAGCGGCTGGCACGAAGTCGCCCAGCAGGTGCAAGCGCGCACGGTGGACCTGGGCATTGCCGAAATCAGCGCCCTGCAAGGTAACGAACACTTCACCACCGAGTTGCTCGGCGAGCATGAAGGGCGGCTGTTCTGCCGGCCGGGGCATCCGCTCTTGAGTGCCGGGCCACTGACTCCAGCCATGCTCTTCGACTATCCGTGGATTTGCCCGCGCATCCCTGGGCGCGGCAGCGCGGCCTTACCTGCAGAGCTGGGTGCGGCCGGAACGCTTGACCCGCTGAACGGTGATTTTGTCCCGGCGATCGAAATTGATGTGCCCATGCACCTGGAGACGTTTCTGCATGCCAGCGATGCCTTGGCCATTGGCCTGCTGAGCACCATGGAGTCGGTACTCCTGGCTGGTGAGGTGGCGCTGGTGCCGGTAAGCGGCCTGGCGCTGCATGCCCATTACGGGTTTATCTATCTACGCAATCGCAGCCTGGCCCCGGCAGCCAAGGCCTATATGGACGAAGTGCGCGCACTTGAGGCCGAGATCCGGGTCAAGGAACGACGCCTGGCGGAGCACTTTGTCAGGCCTCGCTAACGTGCGCTGGCACTGCCGCGCAAGGCGTGCGCAACCTGGCTCTGGATCGCATAGGCCGGGGCCTCGACGCTGCGGTAGTCGCGGGTGTAATTACTGGCGAACTGCGCGGCGCCCCACTGCTGGTACTGCTGCACATGCTTGAGCTCGTGGGCCCAGAGGGCGACGTTGTTCTGCGCATCCTCGGCATGGCGAAAAACGATGATGTCGAGCAGGGTCACGGCATTCACATCGGGGTTTTGCAGCATGCTGTTGGCGGCGTTCAGGGCCTCCCCGTTACCGACCTGATAGCGCACGGCATCCAGCACCTGCAGGTCGTAATAGCTCTCCAGAGCGGCGCGGATATGCAGCGGGATGCCCTCCGCCCCCTGCAGCGAGGCGCTGTTGCGTGAGGCCTCCAGCCAGCGCTGCAAGTTGCTCGCGGCAAGCTGGTTGACGCCACGGGTCAGCCCCTCCAGCTCCTCTTTGCTGCCCGGCGCACAAAAGCAGGCAACCACGCAGACTTCACTCTGCCCGGCTGGACAGGCGCTAGCCTCGGCGCTGGCTGCCGTTAGCAACACGGCCAGCAGACGCAAAAGGCGCGGCAAGGATACGACGGGCAAGGGCTTACTCCTGAAGGCATGACGAGCAGTTGGCCATAGTAACGGTGCCGCAGTGCCGGGCGCTGACTCGGTGCGGCTATTTTTCTGCCGCCGCCGCGCTGTTTGGTCGCGCGCAGTTAGCTATAGTCGAGGGGTGAATGAATCGCGCCTGGGGCCTTGGAATGGACATGCCGCAACGCCAGACCGTGATCGATGCCATGTGCCAGGTGGTCAGCCGCCAGTTACCGGCGCCGCTGCAGAGCGTGCTCGATGAGCTGATGCAACGCCTGCAGGCCCAACGCATCCATGCCGGCAGCAACAAGGAAGAGCAGACCTACATCGACTTTCTGCGCCTGTGCAAACAGCGCCATGGTAGCGTACCGGCAGACACCGCAGCGGCCATTGGCCAGCGCCTGCGGCATGCCGCGCCCCCCAGCAGCGCAGCCAGTGACCTCAGCGAGTGGAACCTGGTGGATGACTGCGAAGTTGAGGCCATGCTCGATACCCGGCGCCTGGCGCGTGGCCTGCGCGAGACCCTGGGCACCCTCGAATGGCGGGTTTGCGACTGCCTGGGGCAACTCGATAGCGCCCAGGGCAAAGACAACGACAACCCCCTGGCGCTGGAGTTTCTCCTCCACCGCCTGCAAACCGGCCTGCAACTGCACGAGCAAAGTGCCGTGATCCGTGAGCTGTTCTATCGCAGCTGCATGGACATCCTGAGCGCCGGCCTGCAGCCGTACCTGGCCGCCCTGGATGGGCTTTTGCGCCAGGCCGGACTAACCCCCAAGCCGCCAAGCAGCAGCCTGAACCCGCTGCGCCAGCACCTGTCACGGGGCACCAGCGGCGAGCCGCGCAACGACGCCAGTTATCGGGCAATCCAGCAATTGCGCACGCTGGGCAATGCCCCCAGCGCTGCCGCCAGCCCTGGTGCCAGTCTCGATCTGTTGCAATTGCAACAGGCGCTGCCCAATCTGCAGCGCAGCCCTTGCCCTGAGCGCGGCTGGACGGCCGAGAGCTTCCTCGCCAACCTGCACGCCGCAGGCCTCAACCCCTCCCCGCGCCAGCGCCAGGATGCGCAACTGGTCGCCGACCTGTTTCAGCATATCGATCAGCAGCCGGTTATCGCCCCGGCCGTCAAACCGGCATTGCGTCAATTAATGGCGCCGGTCGCCCAGGCCGCCATGCTGGAGCCGGCAGCCCTTGCCGATCCCCAGCATCCGGTGCGGGCGAGCCTGGATAAGATGATGCGTCTGTGCGAGTTTGCCGAGCCGGCCAATCCGGCCCTGGACCAGACCATCGCCCAACTGATCGCGCAAATCGTCAGCGACTACCAGGGCGACAACCAGGTCTTCAGCCGTTACGAGGCGCAGCTGGAGCAACTGCTCGCGGCCCAACAGCGGGCCTACAGCAACAATGCCGAACGGCTTTTGCAATACCATCGCGGCCGTGACCAACTGCAGCAGGCGCGCCGCCAGGTCAGCCAGGCTCTGGCCGAGGTGCTTGGCCCCGAGGCGCCGAAAGTCCTGCTCGACTGGCTCGACACCGGCTGGCAGGAGTTGATGGTGCATGCCTGGCTACGCCAGGGTGAGCAAAGCCCGGAGTGGCAGGATGAGCTGGGGGTAATCCGTCAACTGAATGACTGGCTGCAAGATCAGCCCCAGGTCGATGATGTTAGCCCCCAGGCGGTCGAGAGGGCCTATCAGGTCGATCAGGCCCTGGAGTTTCTGCGCCGCCAGAGCGAAAGCCTGTTACCCGGCCAATACCGGCATATCCCGGTGCTGCAACAACTGCAACTGCAACTGCACGGACGCCAGGCCATTAGCCGAGTGGCCACGCCACAGCCCGCCGAGCC
>DAITLT010000015.1:0-10140 GCA_036835505.1 Pseudomonas sp. | reverse complement strand
GAGCCGCTGCCGCCGGCCCTGTGTACCCCGGAACAACAACGCTGGCATGAGCGTCTGCTGCAACTGAACGCCGGCGACTGGCTGAGTACCGAGAGCGGCCAAGCCCTGCAACTGATCTGGGCTAACCCGGCTTGCGACCATTTTGTCCTGGCCAACCGCCAGGGCCACGAGGCCGGCAGCTTCACCGCCCAGGCGCTGATGCAGCAACTGGCCAACGGCTGGATTGGCACTGCGCCAACACCACCCAACGTGGTCCAGGATCACCTGCAGAGCATCGTCGGCCAGCTCTACCGCGACATCGCCCATGCCCGCAGCCATGACGAACTCACCGGCGTTTACAACCGCCGCAGCTTCGAAACCTGCGTCGCGCAAACCATCATCCAGCACGACAACTACGCCTTTATCTACGGGCATATCGACCAGTTCAGCCTGCTCAATTCCAGTTGCGGGCCCTTGGCCGGCGATGCTTACCTGCGCCAGTTGGCCACCCTGCTGGCCGCCCAGTTGCCGGCCGAGGCGACCCTGGCCCGGATCAGTGGTGCCGACTTCGCCGTGGCCCTGCCGAAAACCGCCGGCGGCCAGGCCTACCGCATCGCGGAAAAACTGCGCCAGGCCGTGGAAAACCAGGCGTTTCATTGGCAGGGCCAGGATCGCAGCGTGACCATGAGCCTGGGCCTGGTGCTGACCAGCGAGCGGCGTGATGTGGTGAATATCTTTTGCGACCTGCAAACCGCCTGCAATGCCGCCAAGGAGTCCGGGCGCAACTGTGTGCATATCTACGACGAGACCATCGATGGCGCGCAGACCAGCCTGATGGCCATCGCCGCACGGGTGGATGGGATCATCGAGCGTGGCGAGCTGAGCATGCGCATGCAGCAAATCGCCCCGGCCAACAGCGACCAGCAACAGTTGCCCCATTACGAACTGCTGCTGGTCATGGAGAACGACATCAACCTGCTCGACTTTATCACCGCCGCCGAGCGCTATAACCGCATGACCAAGGTGGACCGCTGGGTGCTCAAGCGCACCTTCAGCGAACTGGCCGGGCACCCGCAGGTCTGGACGCGCACCAGCGGGGTCTCCATCAACCTGTCTGGCAGCAGCCTGAATGACGACAGGTTGCTGGGGTTTATCGAGAGCCTGTTTGAGCAATACCCGGTACCGCCGGAGCGGATCTGCTTCGAGCTGACCGAAACCGCTGCGGTGGCCAACCTGACCAAGACCGCCGACTTTGTCCGGCAGTTGCAGAAGATCGGCTGCACCTTCTCGATCGATGACTTTGGCACCGGGTTTTCCTCCTACGACTACCTCAAGCGCCTGCCGGTGGACTTCGTCAAGATCGACGGCAGTTTCGTCAAGGAAATCGAGCGCTCGCCCAGTGACCTGGCCATGGTCAAGTCGATCAATGAGATTGCCCATGTGCTGGGCCGCAAAACCATCGCCGAATATGTCGAAACCCAGAGCATCCGCGAGCAGTTGGCCGCCCTGGGCATCGATTATGTGCAGGGCTATGGCGTCGAGCAGCCGCGGCCATTAAGCGAGTACCTGCAAAGCTGTTAGCCGACTGTTGAGCGGCCAATAGCGGGTTAAAAGCGGCCGGTTAGAGGCCGAGTTGCTTGCTGATGATCTCGTTCATCACCTCACGGGTGCCGCCGCCGATGGACAGGATGCGGTTATCGCGGTACAGGCGCTCCACCAGGCTTTCGCGCATAAAGCCCATGCCGCCGAGGATTTGCGTGGCGTCGTAGGTGATGCGGTCGGACACGTCGGTGGCGAAGTTCTTGGCCATGGAGATTTCCTTGATCACGCTCTTGCCGGCCGCCATCTTCGCCGCCTGGCGGTAGGTGAACTCGCGGGATACTTCCAGTTGGGTGGCCATCTCGGCCAGACGATGCTTGAGCACCTGGAACTTGCCGATCGGCTTGCCGAACGCCTCGCGTTCCTTGGCCCACTTCATCGACTCTTCCAGCGCCAGTTGCGCGGTCATGTTGGCCATGATCGCCAGCGACAATCGCTCGCTCTGGAAGTTGGCCATGATCCCGGCAAAGCCCATGTTCTCGACGCCGATCAGGTTCTCCACCGGCACCTTGCAGTCATCGAAGAACAATTCGGCGGTGTCCGACGCCCACCAGCCCATCTTCTTCAGTGAGCGGCCAACGCTGAAGCCCGGCGTGCCCTTTTCGATCAGCAGCAGGCTGACCCCGGCGAAGCCCTCAGCGCCGGTGCGTACGGCCACGGTGTAGTAGTCGGCGCGCACGCCGCTGGTGATAAAGGTCTTGCTGCCGCTGACGCGGTAGTAATCGCCCTCCTTCACCGCCCGGGTTTTAAGGTTGGCCACATCGGAGCCGCCGCTGGGCTCGGTGACGGCCAGGGCCATGATCTTCTCGCCACTCAGCACCTGCGGCACCACGCGGTCACGCAGCGCCGGCTTAGCCCACTTGAGTACCGGCGGCAGACCAATATCCAGCGAGCCCAAGCCCGCCACCAGGCCGCCGGAGCCGCAACGCATCAACTCCTCGCTGACCGCCACCTTGGCGAACAGGTCGCCCTCGTGGCTGCCGCCAAACTGCTCGGGGTAACCGATGCCGAGGATGCCGGCGGCGCCGGCCTTGGCATACAGCTCACGGGGGAAGCTCTCCGCCTCCTCCCACTCGGCCACGAAAGGCAGAATTTCCCGCTCGACAAAGCGGCGTACCGAGTCGCGCAGCAGTTGATGGTTTGCGTCGAAATAGTCTTGATAAGCAGACATGGGCAGGCTCCAGCCGAGGTAGCCAGACCTTACCAAGCGCTTGCTTGGTATTCAAGCCGCTATTTGTGCCATCGCAAGCGCCGTTCAAGCCACGGCGCGTGATGGGCTTCAGGTACCCATGGGCCGACGGCCAGACAAGGCGTGAGCCAGGGTGCCGCCATCGACCATTTCCAACTCGCCGCCCAGGGGTACGCCATGGGCGATGCGGGTCAGGGACAGGCCATGGCCGGCGAGCATCTGGGCGATGTAATGAGCCGTGGCCTCGCCTTCGACGGTCGGGTTGGTGGCCAGAATGACCTCGCTGAACGCCGCCTCATCGATGCGCGCCAGCAACTGCGGAATGCCGATAGCCTCGGGGCCCAGGCCGTCGAGTGGCGACAGGTGGCCCTTGAGCACGAAGTAACGGCCGCGATAGCCGGTCTGCTCCACGGCAAACACATCCAGCGGCCCCTCGACCACGCACAGCAGCGAATCATCCCGGCGCGGATCGTCACACTGCGGACACAGGGGGTCTTCACACAAGGTACGGCAGCGCTGGCAATGCCCCACCCCCTCCATCGCCGCGCTCAACGCCTGAGCCAGACGCATGCCGCCACTGCGATCACGCTCAAGTAACTGCAAGGCCATGCGCTGAGCAGTCTTCTGCCCGACACCGGGCAGGATGCGCAGCGCATCGATCAATTGGCGGATCAGCGGGCTGAAGCTCATGGAGAATACTCGATGACGGATTTGTCGCGGAGACGGCGTTCAGCGCCTGCCGCTTTAGCTTTGCTTGACTTGCACAACCGTCGGATGGGCGATCAGACGGCGTGCAGTACAAGGCGCAAGCAGGCGTGGGCAGCGGAGTTTACTGCTGTAAATGAGCATGCCCGCGCCTGCTTGCAACGCAGTAATGTGCGTTGGCTGGACGCCCAATTACTAGAAGGGCATTTTGAAGCCGGGGGGGAGCTGCATGCCCGCAGTCATGCCCGACATCTTGTCCTGGCTATTGGCTTCGATCTTGCGCACGGCGTCATTGACGGCGGCGGCGATCAGGTCTTCGAGGATTTCCTTGTCTTCCTGCATCAGGCTGTCATCCAGGCTGATGCGCTTGACGTCGTGGCGACCGGTCATCACCACGCTGACCAGGCCGGCACCGGACTGGCCGGTGACTTCGGCGTTGGCCAGTTCTTCCTGCATCTTCTGCATTTTTTCTTGCATCTGCTGGGCCTGTTTCATCAGACCGGCCATGCCACCTTTCATCATGGGATCACCTCAATAGCTTGCTGGGTCAATAGCGGCGCAGCGCAGTCAGCGCGGCGCGCATGGTTTAGGTTAAAACTGCGGCAGGCGAATGGTCCGGCACTTAGGCCGCGACGCCATCCACCGGCACAATACTCTCGGGCCGAATCTGTGCGGCAAACTGCTGCTGCATCTGCTGGATCAGCGGGTCGGCATGGATCGACGCCTCGGCCTCGGCCTGACGTTCACCACGCTTGCGCGCTGCCGCCTGGGCCGGGGTTTCCTGCTCGGGTTTACACAGCTGGATATCCAGGTTGATGCTGCGCCCTTGCAACTGGTTGAGCGCATCGTTGATCCGCCGTTGCTGGCTGGCGTTGAACAGCGCGCTCTGCGCCGGGTCCAGGTGCAGCAACCAGTTGTCGCCCTCCACCGCCATCAGGCTGCAGTTGGCGGCGATGCTGCCGGTCAGTCCGCCAAGGCCCAATTGCGCATATATCTCCAGCCACTGCGCGGCCAGCCCGGTGGCCGGCAAGGCGGCCGGGGCAACGCTATCGCTCGGCAGCTCAGGCGCATCGGGCAGCGCGTCCATATAGGCATAGGTGCTGTCGTCGGCGATTTCATAGTCGTATTCCGGCGCGCTCTCTTCATCTTCATCGGCAGCCGCTTCTGCTGCACTGACTGCCGCGGCAGGAGTGACTACAGCGTCGGCGACCGGCAATGGCTGAGTCGCTACCGGCACGACCTCAGGTTCGGCAACAACAGCGGCTGGTTCATTCCATGGCAGATCGACCGCAGCCACCGGCGCGCGCGCAGGCGCTACCACGACGGCGTTGGTTGGTACTGGCGTAACTGCAACGGTCTCGGCAGGTGCAGCAGCAACCGGAGCCTGCTCAGTAACAACCGCCGCAACCGCTGCCGGAGCTTCAGCGATAGGGGCAGGCGTCGGCATAACCGCAGCGCTGCCTGGCGCCGCGGCCACTGGGTTGGGTCTGGAATCAGTGGTGGCCGGGCTGATCCCCAAGGGCTTTAGTGCGCCTCTGGGGGGCTGGCCATGGTCGGCCGGGCGAAAGGCCAGCATGCGCAGCAGGACCATCTCGAAGCCGCTGCGCGGATCGGGCGCCAGCGGCAGATCGCGGCGACCAATCAAACCCATCTGGTAATAGAACTGCACATCTTCGGCCGGCAAGGCCTGGGCCAGTGCCAGGACCCGGTCACGGTCGCCCTGGCCATTGTCGACTGCATCCGGTAGCGCCTGAGCAATCGCCACGCGGTGCAGGACGTTGAGGATCTCTGCCAGTACGCCGGCCCAGTCCGGGCCTTGTTCGGCCAGATGGCGCACGGCCTCGATCAAGCCGCGCGCGTCACCCTCGAGCAAGGCTTGCAGCACGCCATACACCTGGCCGTGGTCGAGGGTGCCGAGCATGGCACGCACATCGGCGGCCAGCACCTTGCCTTCACCGAAGGCGATGGCCTGGTCGGTGAGGCTCATGGCATCGCGCATCGAACCATCGGCGGCGCGGCCCAGCAGCCACAGGGCATCGTCCTCAAACGGCACCTGCTCGACGCCCAGCACATGGCTCAGGTGCTCGACCACCCGCTCCGGCGGCATATTCTTCAGGGAGAACTGCAGGCAGCGCGACAGAATGGTGACCGGCAACTTCTGCGGGTCGGTGGTGGCGAGCAGGAACTTGACGTGGGGTGGCGGCTCTTCGAGGGTTTTCAGCAAGGCGTTGAACGAGTGCGAAGACAGCATGTGTACTTCGTCGATCAGGTAAACCTTGAAGCGCCCGCGACTGGGGGCGTACTGCACGTTGTCGAGCAGCTCGCGGGTGTCTTCGACCTTGGTACGGCTGGCGGCATCGACTTCGATCAGGTCGATAAAGCGACCTTCATCGATCTCCTTGCAGATCGAACACTCGCCGCAGGGTGTGGAGCTGACCCCGGTTTCGCAGTTCAGGCACTTGGCGATGATCCGCGCAATGGTGGTCTTGCCCACCCCACGGGTGCCGGTAAACAGATAGGCGTGGTGCAACCGCTGGCTGTCGAGCGCGTTGATCAGGGCCTTGAGCACATGGGTCTGGCCGACCATTTCGCGGAACGAGCGCGGACGCCATTTACGTGCAAGAACCTGATAACTCATCGAAAACCGTCGCGGCAGGGAGGCTAAAGAGGGCTAATCCTAGCGGAGCAAGGAGCAAATTGCACCCGCTGCCTGGGCGTGCGCCAAACGACCGCACACAACCAGGCGCGCCGCCATGGGCGGATGATCGAAGACCAATGAGTTGCGATGTTTATGCAGCGCCACTGTGCTGGGCGCTAGTACTGCAGACAGGCCTTGCCGTGGGCAACACCTTGAATTTGGAGGCGACCCCGCCAGCCACACCCCGGCACACAATGTCACCGCTGCGGCTGCTCCCTTCCAGGCCTGACCGGGTTAACGGCTGATCGTTGCGGGGGGACCGACAGGGCCACCATAACGACGCTCGCCTTGCAGCGAGCCGCGCCATTGTACCGGCTTGTCGACAACTTACAACCGCCGGCAACGATTAAGCCGCAGAAATAAAACATAGTGCCGACAAGCACTTGGCGCGGTTAAACACGAAAGCGTCCAACCAGTTGCGCCAGCGAGCCGGACAACTCCGACAGGTGCTGGCTGGCCCTGGTGCTTTGCTCCGAGTTTTGCGCGGCATCATTGGACAGGTCGCGAATATCGCTGATATTGCGGGCGATTTCTTCGGTAACGCTGCCCTGCTCCTCGCAGGCTGTGGCGATTTGCGCGGCCATGTCGTTGATTCGCTGCACCGAATCGCCGGTATCGCTGAGCGCCTGATCCACCCCGGCGGCGCGCTCGACACTGGCGCGAGCCTGGCTACCGCCGCTGTGCATGGCCTTGCCGTTCTGCGCCTGGTTGCGCTCCTCAAAGTGCTCAACCAAGTCCTTGGCCACGGACTTAATCCGCGGCTCAGCACCGACCAGTTTTTCCAGCGCCGCCCAACGGCTCTTTAAACGGGACTGCTCGCCGCCTTCTTCATCTTCTGCCAGCTCATCGAGCTCTTCGTTGATATGCGTAAAGCCCGATAGCAGGTCTTCAGTAGCACGCCTCCTGGCCTGGAAACTGCTGGGCGATGGCATCGCCGGTGTACTGCAGGGCGCCGTCTTGAGCGGGTTTATTGAGGCGGATCAGGCAGGCATTGGCCGGTTCGCCGAAGTCGATCCAGTGCCGCGTGCCGGCGGGCAGGGTCAGGCAGTCGCCGCGCTCGCACAGCAGCGCGTAAACGTGCTCGGCAAGGTGCAGGTTGACCAGACAGCTGCCGCCCAGGATCAGGCTGACGTGCTCGCAGGCCAGGTAAAACTCGGCGGCAAAGCGCTCGCCCAGGGCGGCCGGGTGCTCGGCGGTCTGGGTGTCGAGCAGCTCGACGGCCGCAAAACCCTGGGCCTGAAGCGGCTCGATCAGGTCTGCGCAGGCCGCGTTCAGGTCGGCGGCGCCAATCCCAGGGGCAATCGCTGCCGGGATCGGCTGCTGCGCAAAGCCCACGCCAACCGCGGCCAGGGTGCGCGCAATGTCGTCGGCATGGCAGAGCACTTTGTTGGGTTGCTCGGGCAGGTTTTGCGGGTAAACGCTCAATCGACTCACAGGCGAAACTCCTCTATGGACATGCTCATTTTAGGCGGTGCCGGTGGGCGCTGGCACCCAGCGCTGGATGATAACGGCGGCACCCAACGCTGCCAGGCTGGCCAGGGCAAAGGTCCAGCCTGGGCCCAGGGTCGTCCAGCTGTAACCGGCATACAGGGCGCCAAGGGCGCCACCGACACCGGCCAGGGCGGCATACAGGGCCTGGCCCTGGCCCTGCTGGCGCGAAGCAAAGCTGTGTTGGACAAAATGAATCACCGCGGCATGGAAGCAGCCAAAGGTGGCGGCATGCAGCAACTGGGCAAACAACAACACCGCCCAGTGCTCGGCCAGGTAGCCCAGCAGCCACCAGCGCAGCGCGGCCAGAAGAAAACTGCCGAGCAACAAACGGCGCAGGCTGACCCGCTGCATCAGCCAGGGCATGCCCATAAACAGCAGAATTTCCGCCACCACGCCGAGCGCCCAGAGCTGGCCGATGACCCCGCGCGAATAGCCCAGGCTCTCCAGGTGGATGCTGATAAAGGTGTAGTAAGGCCCGTGGGACAACTGCATCAGGGCCACACACAGGTAAAAGGCGATGACCCCTGGTTGGCGCAGTTGGCGGATAAACCCGCCCCGCTCGGCCTGGGCCGGCGCATGCACCGGCTGGGCATCCGGCACCCAGCAACTGCTCAGGGCGATGGCGGCGATGATGGCCAGCAAAACCCACGGGTACAGCGCCAGACTGAAGGCTTCGAGCAGCCAGCCCAGACCGATCACGGTGAGGATAAAACCCACCGAGCCCCACAACCGCAACTGGGTATAGCGCGCCGACTGTTCGCGCAGATGGGCCAGGGTGATGACCTCGAACTGCGGCAGCACCGCATGCCAGAAGAACGCATGCAGGGCCATCACCAACGCCAGCCAGGCGTAGCTCTGGCTGACAAAGATCAGGCTCAGGCTGGCCAGGGTGCAGAAGGCGCCGAAGCGCACGATCAACAAGCGCCGGCCGCTGCGGTCACCCAGCCAGCCCCACAGGTTCGGCGCCACGCAGCGCATCAGCATGGGGATGGCCAGCAGCTCGCCGATCCGCGCCGGGGAGAACCCCAGGTGTTCGAAGTACAACGCCAGGAACGGCGCCGTGGCGCCGAGCAAGGCAAAGTAAAAGAGGTAAAAACCCGACAGCCGCCAGTACGGCAGCGGCTGTGGGCTCATAGCGACAGGCCGATCACAGCTGCGGCAAGACCGGGGTGATCACTTGCACGGCGGCGTTCTGCGCACGGTGACGCATCAGGTGATCGAGCAGGACGATGGCCATCATGGCCTCGGCGATCGGCGTGGCGCGGATGCCCACACAGGGGTCGTGACGGCCCTTGGTGATGACCTCCACCGAGTTGCCGTGAATATCGATCGAGCGCCCCGGCGTGGTGATGCTCGAGGTCGGCTTGAGCGCCAGATGGGCAACGATTGGCTGCCCGGAGGAGATGCCGCCGAGAATCCCGCCGGCATTGTTGGAGAGGAAACCGTCGGGGGTCAGCTCGTCGCGATGCTCGGTGCCGCGCTGGGCCACACAGGCGAAACCGGCGCCGATCTCAACACCTTTAACCGCGTTGATGCTCATCAGCGCGTGGGCCAGCTCGGCATCCAGACGATCAAAAATCGGCTCGCCCAGCCCCGGCAGCACGCCCTCGGCGACCACAGTGATCTTCGCCCCGACCGAATCCTGGTCGCGGCGCAGCTGATCCATATAGGCCTCAAGCTCCGGCACCTTGTCCGGGTCGGGGCTGAAAAAGGCGTTGTCTTCCACGCCCTCCCAGCTCTTGAACGGAATCTCGATCGGCCCCAACTGGCTCATGTAACCGCGCACGCTGATGCCGAAACCGGCCAGCACCTTCTTGGCAATCGCCCCGGCGGCCACGCGCATGGCGGTTTCCCGCGCCGAGCTGCGGCCACCGCCACGGTAATCGCGCAGGCCATATTTATGGTGATAGGTGTAGTCGGCATGGGCCGGGCGGAACAGGTCCTGGATCGCCGAGTAATCCTTGGACTTCTGGTCGGTGTTACGAATCAGCAGGCCAATGGCACAACCGGTGGTCTTGCCCTCGAAGACGCCGGCGAGGATTTCCACCTCATCGGCTTCCTGGCGCTGGGTGGTATGGCGGCTGGTGCCCGGCTTGCGCCGATCCAGATCGCGCTGCAGGTCGGCCTGGGACAGTTCGATCCCCGGTGGGCAACCGTCGACAATGGCCACCAGGGCCGGGCCATGGCTTTCGCCGGCGGTGGTAACAGTAAACAGCTTGCCGTAGGTATTGCCAGACATGCAGAGTGCTCCGCGGGGCTGAAACGAGGGGCCGGCAGTATACCCTTGCAGGCAGCCTGGAGCACGCCTGTGCGAGCAGTTCCCCTTGAGCCGCCAGCCAAACGGCCGATACGCTAACAATGACGCGCCCATGTCGCGCGCCTGCAAGGAACTTGAAGATGACCGATGCCCCCGAGCAGCCGAGCCACGAAGAGCAGATCAGCGCCTTGAAGCGCCAGTGGGCCGAGCGGCCACCACGCC
>DAITLT010000014.1:9273-22043 GCA_036835505.1 Pseudomonas sp. | reverse complement strand
AGGACGTCGGCGCCATGACCCCGGTGTTCTTCACCTTCACCGACCGCCAGCGCGCGTTCAAGGTGATCGAGGCCATCACCGGCTTCCGCCTGCACCCGGCCTGGTACCGTATCGGCGGGGTCGCCCACGACCTGCCGCGCGGCTGGGAAAAACTGGTCAAGGAATTTGTCGACTGGCTGCCCAAGCGCCTCGACGAGTACAACAAGGCCGCGCTGCAGAACAGCATTCTGCGTGGCCGAACCATCGGCGTGTCCCAGTACAACACCAAAGAAGCCCTGGAATGGGGCGTCACCGGTGCCGGCCTGCGTTCCACCGGCCTGGACTTCGACCTGCGCAAGGCACGCCCATATTCGGGCTACGAGAACTTCGAGTTCGAAGTACCGCTGGCCGTCAATGGTGACGCCTATGACCGCTGCATGGTGCGTGTCGAGGAAATGCGCCAGAGCATCAAGATCATCGATCAGTGCCTGAAGAACATGCCCGCCGGCGCCTACAAGGCCGATCACCCGCTAACCACGCCGCCGCCGAAAGAGCGCACGCTGCAGCATATCGAGACCCTGATTACCCACTTCCTGCAGGTTTCCTGGGGTCCGGTGATGCCGGCCAACGAGTCCTTCCAGATGATCGAGGCGACCAAGGGCATCAACAGTTACTACCTGACCAGCGACGGCGGCACCATGAGCTATCGCACCCGGATTCGCACCCCGAGCTTCGCCCACCTGCAGCAGATCCCCGCGGTGATCCGCGGCAGCATGGTGGCTGACTTGATCGCCTATCTGGGCAGTATCGATTTCGTTATGGCCGACGTGGACCGCTAATCATGAGCCAAAACAGCCTGATTCAATCCGACCGTTTCGCCCTCAGTGAGGCTGAGCGCTCAGCCATTGAGCACGAACTGCATCACTACGAAGACTCCCGCGCGGCCTCCATCGAGGCCCTGAAGATCGTACAAAAGGCTCGCGGCTGGGTGCCCGATGGCGCCATTGACGCGATCGCCGAACTGCTCGGCATTCCTGCCAGCGATGTGGAAGGGGTCGCCACCTTCTACAGCCAGATCTTCCGCCAGCCGGTGGGTCGCCACATCATTCGGGTCTGCGACAGCATGGTCTGCTATATCGGTGGCCATGAGTCGGTGGTCAGCAGCCTGCAACAAGAACTGGGCATCGGTCTGGGGGAAACCACCCACGACGGTCGTTTCACCCTGCTCCCGGTATGCTGCCTGGGCAACTGCGACAAGGCCCCGGCGCTGATGATCGACGATCACACCTTCGGTGACGTGCAACCCGGCGGCGTAGCCTCTCTGCTGGAGAACTACCCATGAAGCTCAGCTCGTTTGGCCCGGCCAACAGCATCGCCCGCAGCGCAGAAACCCATCCGCTGACCTGGCGTCTGCGCGCAGACGCCGCCCCGGTGTGGCTCGCCGAATACCAGGCCAAAGACGGTTACAGCGCCGCCCGCAAGGCTCTGGCGCAGATGTCCCAGGACGAAATCGTGCAAACGGTTAAGGACTCCGGGCTCAAGGGGCGCGGCGGCGCCGGCTTCCCCACTGGGGTGAAGTGGGGCCTGATGCCCAAGGATGACTCGCAGACTATTCGTTATCTGCTGTGCAACGCCGATGAGATGGAACCCAACACCTGGAAAGACCGCATGCTCATGGAGCAGCAGCCGCACCTGCTGATCGAAGGCATGCTGATCAGCGCACGCGCGCTCAAGGCGTATCGCGGTTATATCTTCCTGCGTGGCGAATATGTCGATGCGGCGGCCAATCTCAATCGCGCCATCGAGGAAGCCAAGGCCGCCGGCCTGCTGGGCAACAACATCCTCGGCAGTGGCTTCGATTTCGAGTTGTTCGTGCATACCGGCGCCGGGCGCTACATCTGCGGTGAAGAAACCGCACTGATCAACTCCCTGGAAGGCCGCCGTGCCAACCCGCGCTCCAAGCCGCCATTCCCGGCCGCTGTCGGCGTATGGGGCAAGCCGACCTGTGTGAACAACGTCGAAACCCTGTGCAACGTACCCGCCATCGTCGGCAACGGTATCGACTGGTACAAGAGCCTGGCCCGCGCCGGCAGCGAAGACATGGGCACCAAGCTGATGGGCTTCTCCGGCAAGGTGAAGAACCCCGGTCTGTGGGAGCTGCCATTCGGCGTCCCGGCCCGCGAGCTGTTCGAAGACTACGCCGGCGGCATGCGCGACGGCTTCACGCTCAAGTGCTGGCAACCGGGCGGCGCCGGCACCGGCTTCCTGTTGCCGGAACACCTGGATGCGCCGATGTTCGCCGCCGGCATTGCCAAGCTCGGCACGCGCATGGGTACGGGCCTGGCCATGGCCGTGGACGACAGCGTCAACATGGTCTCGCTGCTGCGTAACATGGAAGAGTTTTTTGCCCGTGAATCCTGCGGTTTCTGTACCCCTTGCCGCGACGGCCTGCCCTGGAGCGTAAAAACCCTGCGCGCCCTGGAGCGCGGCGTCGGCCAGGCACGCGACATCGAAACCCTGGAGCAACTGTGCAACAACCTCGCCCCCGGCAAGACCTTCTGCGCCCATGCGCCTGGAGCCGTCGAACCATTGGGCAGCGCGATCAAGTATTTCCGCCACGAGTTTGAAGCCGGTATTAGCAGGCAAAGCCCGCTCGATATGCCGATGCAACGGCTCTGCGTATAAAAGATATGCAGCTTGGCGGCCTGTACAAGGCCACGACTGCAACCGTGATTCCATTAGCCACGCCTGCCTTCGGGCGGATTAACGAAGAAAACTGAACCATGGCCACTATCCACGTAGACGGCAAAGCGTTCGAAGTCGACGGCGCAGACAACCTGCTGCAAGCCTGCCTGTCGCTGGGACTCGACATTCCGTATTTCTGCTGGCACCCCGCCCTCGGCAGCGTTGGCGCCTGCCGCCAATGCGCGGTCAAGCAGTACACCGACGAAAACGACAAGCGCGGTCGCCTGGTCATGTCCTGCATGACCCCGGCCACCGACAAAAGCTGGATTTCCATCGACGACGAGGAAGCCAAAGCCTTCCGCGCCAGCGTGGTCGAATGGTTGATGACCAACCACCCCCACGACTGTCCGGTGTGTGAAGAAGGCGGCCATTGCCACCTGCAAGACATGACCGTGATGACCGGCCACAACCAGCGGCGTTATCGGTTCAGCAAGCGCACCCACCAGAATCAAGAGCTGGGGCCGTTCATCGCCCATGAAATGAACCGCTGCATCGCCTGTTATCGCTGCGTGCGTTATTACAAGGACTACGCCGGCGGCACCGACCTCGGC
Organism: Pseudomonas sp.; assembly: GCA_036835505.1. Lineage (GTDB taxonomy): Bacteria > Pseudomonadota > Gammaproteobacteria > Pseudomonadales > Pseudomonadaceae > Aquipseudomonas. The sequence goes on along the minus strand of DAITLT010000014.1, from coordinate 18,768 downwards.
GTGTTCGGCGCCCACGACAACGTCTATTTCGGCCGTGTCGAAGATGGCGTACTGGAAAGCGAGTTTGCCGGCAACCTCACCGAGGTCTGCCCGACTGGCGTGTTCACCGACAAGACCCACTCCGAGCGCTACACCCGCAAGTGGGACATGCAGTTCTCGCCAAGCATCTGCCACGGCTGCTCGGCCGGCTGCAACATCAGCCCCGGCGAGCGTTACGGCGAAATCCGCCGGATCGAGAACCGCTTCAATGGCTCGGTCAACCAGTATTTCCTCTGCGATCGTGGTCGCTTCGGCTATGGCTACGTCAACCGTGCAGATCGTCCGCAGCAACCGCTGCTGGCCAACGGCAACCCGCTGAGCCTGGACACCGCCCTGGACAAGGCCGCCGTGCTGCTCAAGGGCCAGCGTCTAATCGGCATCGGCTCACCACGCGCCAGCCTGGAAAGCAACTTCGCCCTGCGCGAACTGGTCGGCGCCAGCAACTTCTACAGCGGCATCAACGCTGCCGAACTGAACAACCTGCGCCTGCTGCTGCAGATCTTGCGTGACAGCCCGCTGCCGATCGCCTCGATGCGCGACATCGAAGCCCATGACGCGGTGTTCGTGCTCGGCGAGGACCTGACCCAGACCGCCGCACGGATCGCCTTGGCCGTGCGCCAGTCGGTAAAAAATAAGGCCATCAGCATGGCCGAGGCGATGAAAGTGCAGCCGTGGCTCAATGCCGCGGTGCAAAACATCGCACAGCACGCCCTCAGTCCACTATTTATCGCCAGCGTGAACGCCACCAAGCTGGATGATGTGGCCGAAGAATGCGTACACGCCGCCCCGGACGACCTGGCCCGCCTCGGTTTTGCCGTGGCCCACGCCCTGGATGCCAGCTCGCCGGCCGTGGCCAACCTCGACCCGGAGGCCGCCGCCCTGGCCCAACGGATTGCCGACGCCCTGCTCGAGGCCAAGCGTCCGCTGATCATTGCCGGCACCTCGCTGGGCTCCCAGGCCCTTCTGGAGGCCAGCGCCAACATCGCCAAGGCCCTCAAGCTGCGTGAGAAAAACGCCTCGATCAGCCTGGTGGCGGCCGAGGCCAACAGCCTGGGCCTGGCCATGCTCGGTGGCGATGCCGTCGAAGTCGGCCTGCAAAGCCTGATCGACGGCCAAGCCGATGCCGTGCTGGTACTGGAAAACGACCTGTATCGCCGCGTCGATGCCGCCCAGGTGGACGCTGCCTTGCACGCCGCCAAGGTCTTGCTGGTGCTCGATCATCAGCGCACCGCGACCGCTCAGCGGGCCGACCTGCTGTTCCCGGCCGCCAGCTTCGCCGAAGGCGATGGCACCCTGGTCAGCCAGGAAGGTCGCGCCCAGCGCTTCTTCCAGGTTTACGAGCCGGCCTATTACCAGCCGCAAACCCTCATCCGCGAAGGCTGGCGTTGGTTGCATGCACTGCATTGCACCCTGCAGCACAAGCCGGTGGACTGGACCCAACTTGATCAGGTAACCGCCGCCTGCGCTGCCAGCAACGCCGAGCTGGCCGGCATCATGGCTGCCGCCCCGAGCGCCTCGTTCCGCATCAAGGGCATGAAGCTGGCCCGCGCCCCGCTGCGCTACAGCGGCCGTACCGCGGTACGCGCCAATCTCAGCGTACACGAGCCGCGCACCCCGCAGGATCAGGACAGCGCCCTGGCCTTCTCCATGGAAGGTTACTCAGGCTCAGCCGAACCGCGTCAACAGGTGCCATTTGCCTGGTCGCCGGGCTGGAACTCACCGCAAGCCTGGAACAAATTCCAGGACGAAATCGGTGGCCACCTGCGTGCCGGCGACCCTGGCATGCGCCTGATCGAGCCCAAGGGCGATGGCCTGAGCTGGTTCACCGGCGTGCCCAAGCCGTTCGCCCCGGCCGCCGGGCAATGGCTGGTAGTGCCGCTCTACCATCTGTTTGGCAGCGACGAAACCAGTGCCCTGGCCGCGCCGATTCAAGAGCGCATGGGCGCCGCCTATGTCGCCCTGGCCAAAGCCGAAGCCGAGCGCCTGGGGGTCAACGATGGCGCCCTGCTCAGTTTGCAGGTTGCCGGGCGCAAACTGCGTCTGCCGCTGCGCATCGATGACAGCCTGAGCCTGGGTGTGGTCGGTCTGCCGGTGGGTCTGGCAGATATTGCTTCGGTCAGCTTCGGCACCTTCGCCCAAGCGCTGCAGGAGGCCACAGCATGAGCTGGCTGACTCCCGATCTACTGGACATCTTCTTCGCCGTAGTCAAGGCCGTGATCATTCTGCTTGCCGTGGTAATCTGCGGCGCCCTGCTCAGCTGGGTCGAGCGCCGCCTGTTGGCGCTCTGGCAGGATCGCTACGGGCCGAATCGGGTCGGCCCGTTTGGCGCCTTCCAGATCGCCGCCGACATGATCAAGATGTTCTTCAAGGAAGACTGGACGCCGCCCTTCGCCGACAAGATGGTTTTCACCATCGCCCCGATTGTGGCCTTCAGCACCCTGTTGATCGCCTTTGCCGTGGTGCCCGTCACCCCGACCTGGGGCGTGGCGGATCTGAACATCGGTTTGCTGTTCTTCTTCGCCATGGCCGGCTTGACGGTGTATGCCGTGCTGTTCGCCGGCTGGTCCAGTAACAACAAGTTCGCCCTGCTCGGCAGCCTGCGCGCTTCGGCCCAGACCATTTCCTATGAAGTGTTTATGGGCCTGTCGCTGATGGGCGTGGTGATCCAGGCCGGCTCGTTCAACCTGCGCGACATCGTCGAAGCCCAGCATCAGGGCCTGTGGTACATCATTCCGCAGTTCATCGGCTTCTGTACCTTCTTCATTGCCGGCGTAGCCGTGACCCACCGTCACCCCTTCGACCAGCCGGAAGCCGAGCAGGAACTGGCCGACGGTTACCACATCGAATACGCCGGGATGAAATGGGGCATGTTCTTCGTCGGCGAATATGTCGGCATCGTGCTGATTTCGGCGCTGCTGGTGACGCTGTTCTTCGGCGGCTGGCACGGCCCATTCGATATCCTGCCGCAGATCCCGTTTATCTGGTTCGCGATGAAAACCGCGTTCTTCATCATGATCTTCATTCTGCTGCGCGCCTCCATCCCGCGCCCGCGCTATGACCAGGTCATGACCTTCAGCTGGACGTTCTGCCTGCCGCTGACCCTGATCAACCTGCTGGTTACCGCGGCCTTTGTGCTGCTCGCGGCTCCTGGCGCGGTTCAGTGAGGAATATGAACATGATCAAGTACATCCTCCACGTTCTTTACGGCACCTACACCCAGCTGCGCAGCCTGGTGATGGTGTTTTCCCATGCCTTTCGCAAGCGCGACACCCTGCAATATCCGGAAGAGCCGGTGTACCTGCCGCCACGCTACCGTGGCCGCATCGTCCTGACCCGCGACCCCGATGGCGAGGAGCGCTGCGTGGCCTGCAACCTGTGCGCCGTGGCCTGCCCGGCCGGCTGCATCGCCCTGCAGAAAGCTGAAACCGCCGATGGCCGCTGGTACCCGGAGTTTTTCCGGATCAACTTCTCGCGCTGCATCTTTTGCGGTCTGTGCGAGGAAGCCTGCCCGACCACGGCGATCCAGCTCACCCCGGACTTCGAGATGGCCGACTTCAAACGCCAGGATCTGGTGTACGAAAAGCACGACCTGCTGATCTCCGGCCCCGGCAAGAACCCCGATTACAACTTCTACCGGGTGGCCGGCATGGCCATTGCCGGTAAAGCGAAAGGGGCTGCTCAAGATGAAGCCCAACCGATCAACGTGAAGAGCCTGCTGCCTTAAGGAGGACGCTGTGGAATTTGCTTTCTATTTCGCCGCCGGCGTCGCTGTAGTGGCCACCCTGCGGGTGATCACCAACACCAACCCGGTTCATGCCCTGCTCTACCTGATCGTCTCGCTGCTGGCTGTATCGATGTGCTTTTTCAGCCTCGGCGCACCCTTTGCCGGGGTGCTGGAAGTCATCGTCTACGCCGGCGCCATCATGGTGCTGTTCGTCTTCGTGGTGATGATGCTCAACCTGGGGCCGGCCGCCAGCGTGCAGGAGCGCCAATGGATGACTCCGGGCATCTGGGGCGGTCCGGCGATGATGTCCCTGGCCCTGCTCGGCGAGCTGCTCTACGTACTGCTGGGCAATCACAGCGGTGCCGCCATCGGCCTCACCACCGTGGATGCCAAGGCCGTGGGCATCAGCCTGTTTGGTCCTTACCTGCTGGTTGTCGAACTGGCCTCCATGCTGCTGTTGGCGGCCTTGGTTGCCGCCTTCCACCTCGGCCGTCACGAGGCGAATGAATGACTATGGATATGATTCCAATGGAGCATGGCCTGGCCGTGGCCGGCGTGCTGTTCTGCCTGGGCCTGGTCGGCCTGATGGTGCGGCGCAACATTCTGTTCGTGCTGATGAGCCTGGAAGTGATGATGAACGCCACCGCCCTGGCCTTCGTCGTGGCCGGTAGTCGCTGGGCGCAAGCCGATGGACAGATCATGTTCATCCTGGTGATCACCCTGGCCGCCGCCGAGGCCAGTATTGGCCTGGCGATCCTGCTGCAACTGTATCGCCGCTTCCACACCCTGGATATCGATGCTGCCAGCGAGATGCGCGGATGAACCTCTTATTCCTGACGTGCCTGTTCCCCCTGCTCGGTTTCGTTCTGCTGGCGTTTTCCCGCGGGCGTTTTTCCGAAAATCTCTCGGCCCTGATCGGCGTCGGCTCGGTCGGCCTGTCGGCCTTGACCAGCGCCTGGATCATCTACCAGTTCAACCTCGCCCCACCCGCGGGCGGTGCCTACAGCCAGTTGCTCTGGCAGTGGATGGCGGTGGACGGCTTCACCCCGAGCTTCACCCTGTACCTGGACGGCCTGGCGCTGACCATGCTCGGTGTGGTTACCGGCGTTGGCTTTCTGATCCACCTGTTCGCCTCCTGGTACATGCGCGGCGAGGCCGGTTACTCGCGCTTCTTCGCCTACACCAACCTGTTTATCTTCAGCATGCTGCTGCTGATCCTCGGCGATAACCTGCTGTTGCTGTATTTCGGCTGGGAAGGCGTGGGCCTGTGCAGTTACCTGCTGATCGGCTTCTACTACAGCAATCGCAACAACGGTAATGCCGCCCTCAAGGCCTTTATCGTGACTCGCACCGGCGACGTATTCATGGCCATCGGCCTGTTTATTCTGGTGCAGCAACTGGGCACCCTGAACGTTCAAGAGTTGCTGGTATTGGCCCCGCAGAAGTTCGCCGCGGGCGACTTCTGGATGCAACTGGCGACCTTGATGCTACTGGGTGGCGCAGTCGGTAAATCCGCCCAGCTGCCTCTGCAGACCTGGCTGGCCGATGCCATGGCCGGCCCGACCCCGGTTTCCGCGCTGATCCACGCGGCCACCATGGTCACCGCCGGTGTCTACCTGATTGCCCGGACCCACGGCCTGTTCCTGCTCGCCCCCGAGGTGCTCGAACTGGTTGGCATCATCGGCGCCGTGACCCTGGTCCTGGCCGGCTTTGCCGCCCTGGTGCAGACCGACATCAAGCGCATCCTCGCCTACTCGACCATGAGCCAGATCGGTTATATGTTCCTGGCCCTCGGCGTCGGCGCCTGGGATGGGGCGATCTTCCACCTGATGACCCACGCCTTCTTCAAGGCCCTGCTGTTCCTCGCCTCCGGTGCGGTGATCAACGCCTGTCACCATGAGCAGAACATCTTCAAGATGGGCGGTCTGTGGAAGAAACTGCCGCTGGCCTATGTCAGCTTCGTGGTCGGTGGTTCGGCCCTGGCGGCCCTGCCGTTGGTTACCGCGGGTTTCTACTCCAAGGACGAAATCCTCTGGGAAGCCCTGGCCAGCGGCCATCAGAACCTGCTGATCGCCGGACTAGTGGGGGCCTTCATGACCTCGCTGTACACCTTCCGCCTGATCTTCATCACCTTCCACGGTGAGGCCAAGAGCGAAGCCCACGGCGGTCATGGCATCGCCTACTGGCTGCCGCTGTCGGTGCTGATCGTGCTGTCGACCTTCGTCGGCGCCCTGATCACCCCACCGCTGGCGGGTGTGCTGCCGCAGAGCGTCGGCCATGCCGGCGGCGCCGCCCAGCATTCACTGGAGCTGTTGTCTGCCGCCATCGCCATCAGCGGCATTCTGCTGGCGGCGCTGCTGTTCCTCGGCAAACGCCGACTGGTCACGGCCATCGCCAACAGCGCCCTGGGCCGTGTGCTCAGCGCCTGGTGGTTTGCCGCCTGGGGCTTTGACTGGGTCTACGACAAGCTGTTCGTCAAACCCTATCTGCTGATCTGTCGCGTGCTGGCTAACGATCCGCTGAACAGCAGCATGGGCCTGTTCCCGAGCCTGGCCCGTGGCGGTCACCAACTGGTGGCGCGCGCCCAGACCGGTAACCTGCGCTGGTATGCCTACTCCATGGTGGCCGGTGCCGTTGTGCTGCTGGGCATCGCCCTGCTGGCGGCGGCCTGATATGAATTTGCCCATTAGTGTAAGGAATTGAGCCCGTCATGATTCTGCCCTGGCTAATCCTGATCCCCTTTATCGGCGGTATTTTGTGCTGGCAAGGTGAGCGCTTCGGCGCCGCCCTGCCCCGCGCCATCGCCATGTTAACCATGCTGCTGGAACTGGTTCTGTGCCTCTGGCTATGGTCCACCGGCGACTTCCAGCTGGCGCCGCACCCCGGTGCCGATCCGGTCTGGAGCCTGGAATTCAAGCAGGCATGGATTGAGCGCTTCGGCATCAACCTGCACCTGGCAATGGACGGCCTGTCGCTGCTGATGATCCTGCTCACCGGCCTGCTCGGGGTGCTCTCGGTACTCTGCTCGTGGAGCGAGATCCAAAAGCACGTCGGTTTCTTCCACCTCAACCTGATGTGGATTCTCGGCGGTGTGATCGGCGTGTTCCTCGCCCTTGACCTGTTCCTGTTCTTCTTCTTCTGGGAAATGATGCTGGTGCCGATGTACTTCCTGATTGCGCTGTGGGGACACAGCTCAGCGGAAGGCAAGACCCGCATCTACGCCGCCACCAAGTTCTTCATCTACACCCAGGCCAGCGGCCTGATCATGCTGGTGGCGATCCTTGGCCTGGTGCTGGTCAACTACAGCACCAGCGGCGTACTGACCTTCGACTACAGCCTGCTGCTCAAAGCCGAGCTGCCAGCCGGGGTCGAGTACATCCTGATGCTCGGTTTCTTTATCGCCTTTGCGGTCAAGCTGCCGGTGGTGCCGCTGCACTCCTGGCTGCCGGACGCCCACGCCCAGGCGCCCACTGCCGGTTCCGTGGATCTGGCCGGCATCCTGCTGAAAACCGCGGCCTATGGCCTGTTGCGCTTTGCCCTGCCGTTGTTCCCCAACGCCTCGGCCGAGTTTGCCCCGATCGCTATGCTGCTGGGCCTGGTCGGCATCTTCTACGGTGCCTTCCTGGCCTTTGCGCAAACCGACATCAAGCGTCTGGTGGCCTACTCCAGCGTTTCGCACATGGGCTTTATCCTGATCGGCATCTACTCGGGCAGCCAACAAGCTCTGCAAGGTGTGGTGATCCAGATGCTTGCCCACGGCCTGTCGGCGGCGGCGCTGTTTATCCTCTGCGGGCAACTCTATGAGCGCCTGCACACCCGCGACATGCGCGAGATGGGCGGCCTGTGGTCACGCATCGCCTACCTGCCAGCCATCAGCCTGTTCTTTGCCGCCGCATCGCTGGGCCTGCCGGGCACCGGTAACTTTGTCGGCGAATTCCTGATCCTGCTGGGCACGTTCAAGAGCACGCCCTGGATCGTGGTGGTGGCCACCTTCGGCCTGGTATTCGGTTCGGTTTACTCGCTGATCATGATTCACCGCGCCTACTTCGGCCCGGCCAGGGCCGAGCACAGCCTGCGTGGCATGAACGGCCGCGAACTGGGCATGGCCATGAGCCTGGCGATCCTGCTGGTGCTGCTTGGGGTGTATCCGCAACCGATCCTGGATACCTCCGCCGCCACCATGCAGGGCGTGCAAAGCTGGCTGGACACGGCCTTCACTCAACTCGCTTCGGCCCGGTAGTAAGAGTTATGGAATTGACCACTCAACACCTCATCGCCCTGCTCCCGCTGCTGGTCACCTGCGCCACCATCGTGGTGGTCATGCTGGCGATCGCCTGGCGCCGGCATCATGGGCAGACCTTCGTGCTCTCGGTGGCCGGCCTTAACCTGGCCCTGCTGTCGATCATCCCGGCCCTCAAGGTCACGCCGCTGGCCGTCACCGGCCTGCTGCAGATCGACAACTATGCGTGCTTTTATATCGGCCTGATCCTGGCCGCGACCCTGGCCTGCGTCACCCTGGCTCACGCCTACCTGGGCGGTGAAGATGGCAAGAGCCCTGGCTTTCCGGGCAACCGTGAAGAGTTCTACCTGCTGATTCTGCTGGCCGCTGCCGGCGCTATCGTGCTGGTCAGCGCCCAGCACCTGGCCGGCCTGTTTATCGGCCTGGAGCTGCTCTCGGTGCCGATCTATGGCCTGGTGGCCTATGCCTTCTTCAACAAGCGCTCGCTGGAAGCCGGGATCAAGTACATGGTTCTCTCGGCGGCCGGCTCGGCCTTTCTGCTGTTTGGCATGGCCCTGCTGTATGCCGATGCGGGCACCCTGAGCTTTGCCGGTCTGGGCAGCAAGCTGGCCGCCAGTGGCCAACTCAGCCAACTGGTACACCTGGGCGTCGGCATGCTGCTGGTCGGCCTGGCCTTCAAACTGTCGATGGTGCCGTTCCACCTGTGGACGCCGGATGTCTATGAAGGCGCCCCCGCGCCGGTAGCGGCCTTCCTCGCCACCGCCAGCAAGGTGGCGGTGTTTGCCGTGCTGCTGCGCCTGTATCAACTGTCCCCGGCCCTGGCCGGTGGCTGGTTGAGCGACCTGCTGAGCCTGATTGCGGTGGCCTCGATCCTGATCGGCAACCTGCTGGCCCTGACCCAGAACAACATCAAACGCCTGCTCGGCTATTCCTCCATCGCCCACTTCGGCTACCTGCTGGTGGCTCTGATCGCCAGCAATGGCCTGGCGGTGGAAGCCATTGGCGTGTACCTGACCACCTACGTGCTGACCAGCCTGGGCGCCTTTGGCGTGGTCACCCTGATGTCCACCCCGTACCACGGTCGTGACTGCGATGCGCTGTACGAGTACCGCGGGCTGTTCTGGCGTCGGCCAACCCTGACCGCCGTGATGACCCTGATGATGCTGTCCCTGGCCGGCATTCCGCTGACCGCGGGCTTTATCGGCAAGTTCTACATCATCGCGGTAGGCGTCGAGGCGCACCTGTGGTGGCTGCTGGGTAGTTTGATCATCGGCAGCGCCATCGGCGTGTTCTATTACCTGCGGGTGATGGTCACCCTGTTCCTGGTTGCGCCGGGCCTGCATCGTCACGATGCGCCGGAGAACTGGGGCCAGCGTACCGGCGGTCTCATGCTGATGGCGATTGCCGCCCTGACCCTGCTGCTCGGCGTGTACCCGCAACCGCTGCTGGAACTGCTGCTAAACGCCGGCTTCGCCTCCTAAACCTGGGGCTC
>DAITLT010000014.1:0-9263 GCA_036835505.1 Pseudomonas sp. | reverse complement strand
GGAGCCACTTGTCCTACGGCGCGTGACAACGCGCACCCCAGCAGATTGCCGGGTAACTCACCCCGCTACTTAATCCCCAGACGCTTGGCCAGGCGGTGCAGGTTGCCGCTGTCGATCTGCAGATGGCGGGCGGTGGCCGACCAGTTACCGGCAAAATTCTCCAGGGTCTGACGAATCAGTTGGCCCTGAAACTCATCGGTAGCATCACGCAGGCCGACGCCAAGCGCGGCGCTGGTCGCCGTGGCCGACGCCTGCGGGGCCTGACTGGCGAGCTGGGCCGAGCCTTCCAGGTTGAAATAGTTCGGCGTCAACAGCACCTCGCCAAGGCCTTGTTCGGCCCGCGCCAACACCGCGGCGCGATGAATGGCGTGTTCCAGCTCGCGCACGTTGCCCGGCCAGGGGTAGCGCTGCAACAACGCCAACGCGGCCTTGTTCAGGGCCAGGCTGCCCAGCCCCAACTGACCGCGACAACGTTCGCAGAAGAAGCCGCTGAGCAGGGCAATATCCTCCTGCCGCTCGCGCAGCGCCGGTACCGTGATCGGGAACACGCTGAGGCGATGGTACAGATCGGCGCGGAACTGCCCGGCCAGCACCGCGGCCTTCAGGTCGCGGTTGGTCGCGGCGAGAATGCGCACGTTGACCTTGAGGCTGCGGTCATCGCCGATGCGCTGCAGATCGCCATACTGCAGCACGCGCAACAGCTTGGCCTGCAGGGTCAGCGACAGCTCGCCGATCTCGTCGAGGAACAGGGTGCCCTGGTCGGCCATCTCGAACTTGCCGGCACGATGGTGGATGGCGCCGGTGAAGGCGCCCTTGACGTGACCAAACAGCTCGCTCTCGGCCACCGATTCGGGCAGCGCCGCGCAGTTGAGGTACACCAGCGGATGCTCGGCGCGCAGCGAGGCCAAGTGGATGGCCTTGGCCACCAGCTCCTTGCCGACGCCGGTCTCGCCCATGATCAGCACGTTGAGATCGGAGCCGGCGACCACGCCGATTTCCTTCTTCAGTTGCAACATGCCGCTCGACAGGCCGACGATTTCGTCTGCGCCCAGCGTGTTCGTCTGTGGGCTGGCGATTGGCGCCATCGTCTGCTGTTCCAGGCGTTCAACCAGCAACGCATTGCTCAGGGCCGCCGAGGCCAGCGCTCCGATCAGGCGCAGCTCCTCGTCGTTGAAATGATCAAACTGGGCCGGGTCGTAGCCGTCGATGGTCAGGGCGCCAATCAGGGCCTGGTTGGCGAACAGCGGCAGACCGATGCAGGCATGCACCTTGAGCTGCTCGCGGCTGGGCAAAATCAAGTTGTCGTAAGGATCGGGCAACTGACTGTCAGCGGGGAAACGCACCACATCACCGGCGCGGGCGATGGCCTCCAGACGCGGATGCTCGCCGAGGCGGAAGCGCCGACCGAGCACGTCCGGAGTCAGGCCATCGATCGCCAGCGGGCGGAACAACTGGCCCTCGTAGCGCAGCAGGGCCAGGGCATCGCACAGCAGCAGTTGGCGCAAGCTGTTGATCAGTTGCTGGAAACGATCCTGGTTGGAGATGCCCCACTGCAGGTCGAGGGCGATGCGCGCCAGGTTGTCCATCGAAAGTGACATGCGTTGTCCTTTTGACCAATGTATGTCGAAGCGACACTACACGGGCACTGTGTATTTGACAAACACACATTATAAAAACCATATAAATCAATGAGTTAAATACTGGCACGAGCCCTGCAATAGAAACTGGCAGGTTTATCTGTCCACCTCAGCAAGGCACGTATCCGTATGACAATTTTGCTCAAAGAAAACATCCACTGGGTCGGTCAGCGCGATTGGGAGGTTCGTGACTTTCACGGCACCGAATACAAGACCCTCAAGGGCACCAGCTACAACAGCTACCTGATCCGCGAGGAGAAGACCGTACTGATCGACACCGTCGACCATCGCTTCAGCCGCGAGTTCATCCTCAACCTGGCCAGCCAGATCGACCTGGCGAGCATCGACTACATCGTCATCAACCATGCCGAAGAGGACCACGCCGGCGCGCTGTCCGAACTGATGGCGCACATCCCCGGCACGCCGATCTACTGCACCGCCAACGCCATCGACTCGATCACCGGCCATCACCACCAGCCGCACTGGAATTTCATCCCGGTGAAGACCGGCGACAGCCTGGACATCGGCAATGGCAAGCAGCTGGTGTTTATCGAAACGCCGATGCTGCACTGGCCCGACAGCATGATGACCTATCTCAGCGGCGACGCCGTGCTGTTCAGCAACGACGCCTTCGGTCAGCACTATTGCGACGAACACCTGTTCAACGACGAGGTCGATCAGCAGGAGTTGCTGGAACAGTGCCTGCGCTACTACGCCAACATCCTCACCCCCTTCAGCCCGCTGGTCACCGCCAAGATCAATGAGGTGCTCGGCTTCAATCTGCCGCTGTCGATGATCGCCACCGCCCACGGCGTGGTCTGGCGTACCGATCCGGCACAGATCATCGGCAAGTACCTGGAGTGGGCCGATCACTACCAGGAGAACCGCATCACCCTGTTCTACGACAGCATGTCGAACAACACCCGGATGATGGCCGACGCGCTGGCCCAGGGCATCCACGAGGCCGACCCGAGCGTGGCGGTGAAAATTTTCAACGTCGCCCGCCACGACAAGAACGAGATCCTCACCCAGGTGTTCCGCTCCAAGGCGATCCTGGTCGGCTCCTCGACCATGAACAACGTGATGATGCCGAAGATCGCCGGCATGCTGGAGGAGATCACCGGCCTGCGTTTTCGCAACAAGCAGGCTGCCGCCTTCGGCAGCTACGGCTGGAACGGCGGCGCGGTGGACCGCATCCAGACTCGCCTGATGGACGCCGGCTTCAGCACCTCGCTGTCGCTCAAGAGCAAATGGCGCCCCGACGGCAGCGCCCTGCAAGCCTGTCGTGCCCATGGCCGCCAACTGGCCCGCGAGTGGGCACTGACTGCGCTACCGGGCGCCAGCCAAGTCGCGGCCCCGGCCCCGGCAGCGGCAGAGGCCAAACCCACCACGCAGGCGCCCGTCGCCCCGTCAGGCGATCTCGGCCCGGCCATGCAGTGCAGCGTCTGCCACTGGGTTTACCAACCTGAACTCGGCGAAGCGATCCAAGGCGTCGCGGCCGGCACCCCCTGGAGCGAGGTGCCAGATAACTTCCTCTGCCCCGAATGCAGCCTGGGCAAGGATGTCTTTGAAGTCCTTCAGGAGAAAGCGGCATGAACAACGAAATCCTCATCATCGGCTCGGGGTTCGCCGCCTACCAACTGGTCAAGAGCCTGCGCAAACTGGACGCGCAAGTGCCCATCCGCCTGCTCACTGCCGACAGCGGCGACGAGTACAACAAGCCGGACATCAGCCATGTATTCAGTCAGGGCCGCAGCAGTGCCGAGCTGACTCGCCTGAGCGCCGCGCGCTTCGCCGAGCAGTACCAGGTCGCCATCCAGCCCTTCACCAGGGTCGAGTCAATCGACCCGCAAGCGCGGCGCCTGTACACCGCCGACGGCAGCCATGCTTACGCGCAATTGGTCCTGGCCACCGGGGCCAGTGCCCTGGTGCCGCCAGTGCCGGGCCACGAGTTGTTGCTGACCCTCAACAGCCAGGCTGAATACCAGGCAGCCGAGGCGCAGTTACGCGATGCACGCCGGGTGCTGGTGCTGGGCGCCGGGCTGATCGGTAGCGAGCTGGCGATGGACCTGCTCAGCAGCGGCAAGCAGGTGGTGCTGGTCGATCAGGCCAGCAGCGTGCTGGCCTCCCTAATGCCGGCAACGGTCAGCGCCAGCTTGCAGGCCTGCCTGGTCGGCAGTGGCGCGCAACTGCGCCTGGGCAGTGGCCTGCAGCGTCTGGAACGCAGCAGCGACGGCATTCGTGCCTACCTGAGCGATGGTCAGGCGGTTGATTGCGACAGCGCGATTGCCGCCATCGGCCTGCGCCCGAACATCGAACTGGCACGCCAGACCGGGCTTGCCATAGGCCGTGGCATCCAGGTCAACCGCCATCTGCAGACCAGCGCCGAACACATCTACGCCCTGGGCGATTGCGCCGAGATCGACGGCCGCGTGTTGCCGTTCCTGCAGCCGACTCAGTTGGCGGCCAGCGCCCTGGCCAAGACCCTGCTCGGCCAGCCCCAGGCGCTGCAGCTGCCGCCCATGCTGATCCGGGTGAAGACCCCGCGCCTGCCCTTGCAACTGGCCGGCGAGACCCACGGCGAGCACCTCGACTGGCAACTCAGCGTCAACGACCAGGGCATGCTGGCCCAGGCCTTCGACGCGCAGGCGCAGTTGCGCGGCTTCGTGGTCAGCGAGGGGCGCCTGCAAAACGCCTTCGCCCTGCTGCGCCAGTTGCCCGGCTGAACCCCGGAGAACAACCCTTGCCTGCTACGAGCGCACGGTTACCGGCTTACCCGCAGGGTTCAGACGGGGGCCAGGGCGTGGCAGGCAAGCAGATTTCCACGCTGCAGGGCGCTGCCGTTAAACGCTACGGCCGGCTCAGCGGGTACAAGACCAACGCCGCCAGCACCAGGTAGCGAGCGCTCTTGGCCAGCAGCACCAGCAACAAGAAGCGCGCAAAGGGTTCGCGCATCACCCCCGCCACCAGGGTCAGCGGATCACCAACCAGCGGCAACCAACTGAACAGCAGGCTCCAACGCCCGTAGCGCTGATACCAGCCCTGTGCCCGCAGCAACTGCGCCGGGCTGACCGGAAACCAGCGCCGCGATTGAAAACGCACCAGCTCGCGGCCCAACCACCAATTAAGACTCGAACCCAGAGTGTTGCCGGCGATAGCCGCCAGCAACAAGGCGGCCACCTTGTACTCGTCGGTCAGCAGCAAGGCCACCAGCCCGGCTTCCGACTGCAACGGCAACAGGGTCGCAGCCCCCAGGGCCAGCAAAAACAGGCCGACATAGGCCATCAGCGCTGCCGGCTCATGCGCTCTTCCAGGCGCTGACGATAATGGCCATGCCCACTAGGGTGACGCCCGCGCCCAGCCAATCCAACGGGCTCAGTCTGACTCCATCGACAAAACGTAACCAAAGCAACGCGCTGACCACATACACCCCACCATAGGCGGCATACACCCGACCGCTAGCCGCCGGGTGCAGGCTCAACAGCCAGACAAACAGCACCAGGCTTAACGCGGCCGGCAATAGCAGCCACACCGACCCGTCTTTGCGCAGCCACAGGTACGGCAAAAAGCAACCAAGGATTTCCGCCACGGCCGTGGCAAAAAACAGCAGCATGATCTTCAACACAGGGCATTACTCAGGACAAATGACAGACCTGGCCAGCGGGTGGCACAGTCAGGCCGGCCATGATGCCGGCAAGGGACGGCAGGGCCAAGGCCGATCACCCGGAAGCACACCTCGAGCGGGTAAAAGGCATCAGCAAGCGTGCAGAATTCGCCACAAAATCAGCGAGACACGTTCAATATATAAAGCAATCTGTGCATACTCGTGCTCTGACCCTGCCCGCCCCTGCGGGTCAATCAACCCCGTGCATATCAAGAAGCCTCGCCCTCGGCCGATAGCCCGTCCGTCCAGAGCACCATAAAAAAGGATCAGCCCATGCCGTTCAGTCGCCTCACCATCCAGTGGAAGATCACCCTGCTGGCCGGGCTTTGCTTGCTGGTCATCGTCACCCTGCTGGTCGGCACCTCGCTGTACCAGGCCCGTGACAGCGCGGCCATGGTCAAGCATTCGAGCAGCGAGATGCTCGAACAAGCGGCGCAATTGCGCATGCAGGCCCGCGCCGAGGCTCAGGCCCTGGAGATCCAGCGCTACTTTATGGACGCCTACCAATACGGCAAAGGCTTCTCGCGCCAGGTGCTGTTCCTGCGCGCCCAAGCGGAAAAACGCTTTCTTGATGCCTTCGATCTGCGCGAGGACATGACCCGCCAGGTGCGCACCGCGCTGGAAGGCAACCCCGACTTACTGGGCCTGTATGTGGTGTTCGAGGCCAACGCCCTGGACGGCAAGGACGAGTTGTTCACCGGCCAGGAGGCCCTGGGCAGCAATGAACAGGGGCGCTTCTCGCTGTACTGGAGCCAGGCCAAGGTCGGCGAACTGGAAGCCGCCACCCTCAAGGAAGAAGAGCTGGCCGACACCACGGCCGGCGCCAGCGGCACGCCCTACAACGCCTGGTACACCTGCCCGCGCGACAGCAAGGCGGCCTGTGTGTTGGACCCCTACTTCGATGATGTGGGCGGCAAGCAGGTGCTGATGACCAGCATCGCCTTTCCCCTGCTGCTCGATGGCAAGGTGATCGGCGTGATGGGCGTCGATATTAGCCTCGACAGCCTGCAACAACTCAGCCTGCAAGCGCACAAGACCCTCTACGATGGCGCCGGCCACGTCAGCATCATCAGCCCGGCGGGCCTTCTGGCCGGCCACAGCAATGACAGCAAACTGCTTGGCGAGCCACTGCACAAGGCCTTTGTCGAACAAGGCCGCGAGCTGCTCGAACGGGTCAGCGGCGGCCAGCCTGCCATGCTCAAGCACGCGCAGATGCAACGCCTGCTCAGCCCGTGGCAGCCGATCCCCGGCGCCAAGCCCTGGAGCGTATTGCTCGAAGTGCCCAATGCCGTGCTGCTCAAGCCGGCCTTGCAACTGGAGCAGCAACTCGACCAGCAAAGCACCGCCGACAGCGCCAAAGCCCTGGGCCTGGGCCTGCTTGCGGTGCTCCTCGGCCTGTTGTTGATGTGGCTGACCGCCCGCGGGGTGACCCGACCGATCCTCGGCGTGGCGGCCATGCTCAAGGACATCGCCTCCGGTGAAGGCGACCTGACCCGCCGCCTGGCTTATGCCAGGCAGGATGAGCTGGGCGAGCTAAGCGGCTGGTTCAACCGCTTCCTCGACAAGCTGCAGCCGATCATCAGCGACGTGAAAAACTCCGTGCAGGATGCCCGCAGCACCGCCGATCAGTCCTCGGCGATTGCCAACCAGACCAGCGCCGGCATGCAGCAGCAATACCGCGAAGTCGACCAGGTGGCGACCGCCTTCCATGAAATGAGCGCCACCGCCCAGGACGTGGCCCGCAGCGCCGCTCAGGCCGCCGAAGCCGCCCGTGGCGCCGACCAGGCCACCCGCGAAGGGCTGGGCGTGATCGACACCACCACCCTGAGCATCGAACAGTTGGCCAGCGCCATGACCACCGCCATGGGCGAGGTCGAAGGCCTGGCCAGCAGCAGCGATAAAATTGGTTCGGTGCTGGAGGTGATCCGCTCGATCGCCGAGCAAACCAACCTGTTGGCCCTCAATGCCGCCATCGAAGCCGCCCGCGCCGGCGAAGCCGGCCGTGGGTTTGCCGTGGTGGCCGACGAAGTGCGCAACCTGGCCAAACGCACCCAGGACTCCGTGGAAGAAATCCGCCAGGTGATCGAAGGCCTGCAAAGCGGCACCCGCGAAGTGGTCAGCAGCATGCACAGCAGCCATCGCCAGGCCCAGGGCAGCGTGGCCCAGGTGGAAATGGCGGTGACCGCCTTGCAGCGCATTGGTGAAGCCGTCGGCGTGATCACCGACATGAACCTGCAAATCGCCAGCGCCGCCGAGGAGCAAAGCTCGGTGGCGGACGAAATCAACCGCAATATCTCCTCGATCCGCGATGTCACCGAAGCCATTTCCAGCCAGGCGGCCGAATCGGCTCAGGTCAGTCAGGCCCTCAACAGCCTGGCTAACCATCAGCAGAAATTGATGGACCAGTTCCGCGTATAAAGGTGTTTAGGCTCAGGCTGGGGTCATTTGCGCGCGGGCCTGGCGCTCGGACTACAAGGAGAAATACCGATGCTCAATTTTGTCCTCGTCGCCGGCTCCAGCCGCGCCAACAGCCAGTCGGCCAAGGTGGCCGAGTTTCTCCGTCAGCGCCTGATCGCACAGGGTCACAGCAGTGCCGCACACTGCAGCCTGATCAACCTGGGCGCAGGCCCGTTGCCGCTCTGGCCCAGTGATGACAGCGGCCCCTGGCCACAATATGCCGAGCAGTTGAAGAATGCCGACGCCCTGGTCATCGTCGCCCCGGAGTGGAACGGCATGGCCTGCCCGGCGATCAAAAACTTCTTTATCTATGCCAGCAAAGCCGAGCTGGCGCACAAGCCTGGGTTGTTGGTCGGCGTTTCGTCCGGCCTTGGCGGCGCTTACCCGATCAGCGAACTGCGCGCCTCCAGCTACAAGAACTGCCGCCTGTGCTACATCCCCGAACACCTGATCGTGCGCCATGCCGAGCAGGTGCTGAACGACGGCTCCGCCAGCCATGACGACGATCAGCGCCTGCGCCCACGCATCGATTACGCCCTGGATATTCTCAACAAATACGCCCAGGCGCTGCAGCCGGTGCGCGCCAGCATCGACCTTAGCCAACCCGAGTTCGCCAACGGCATGTAATAGTGCGCGACATAAAAAAGCCCGGCACATGGCCGGGCTTTTTTATGTCTGGGCAAGCGCCAATCAGGAGCGCCACATCCGGTGCCAGGGTGCCGTCACGCTCGATAAACTGACGCTTGAGAGCGCCGGCCATGTGCAGGCCGATCAAGGCAATCGCCAACCACGGCAGGTTCTCGTGCAGCGCTTCGGCAATCTCCCGCAGATCGCCATTCGGGCTGAACCTGGGCAGTGGGAACAGGCCGTAGAACTCGAAGGGTTTAGTGCTGGTGCCCAGAGCCACCAGCAGATAGCCCGACAGCGGCAGACCAATCATCAACAGGTACAAACCGATGTGTACGCCCCTGGCCAGCAGATTGGCCGGGCCATTGTCACCAATGGCGTGGGGGTTGGGGTTGACCAGGGTCCACAGCAGGCGCAGGCCGATCAGCAGCAACAGCAAGCTGCCGGTGGATTTGTGCAGGCTGTAGAGCAGCGGCCGCAGCGGATCATCACGGCCAAACTCACCCATCAGAAACCCGCCAGCCAGCATGCCGATGATCAGCAGCGCCATCAGCCAGTGCAAGGCGCGACTGACGCTGCCATAGGTGTCTTCGGTATTGCCTAACATGCCGTTCTCCTTGTGCGCCGGCCCCGCGCCGGTCATGCCAGCAATCATCCCTGCCCAGGCTTAACCCAAGCTTAAGCGCTTAAGGTCGGCGGCCATGGGGCGATCATTCACGCGCTGAAGTCACTTGGTCTGCGCCCCTGGGTCTTTATAATTGCGCCCACTGACAAGGGAGAGCGGCATGCACGGCATCCAGATCAAATCCCCGGCCCTGACCCTCAAGGCCGGCCCCCGTGCCC
Source organism: Pseudomonas sp. (assembly GCA_036835505.1). Taxonomy (GTDB): domain Bacteria; phylum Pseudomonadota; class Gammaproteobacteria; order Pseudomonadales; family Pseudomonadaceae; genus Aquipseudomonas. Next base: position 35 of record DAITLT010000014.1, on the reverse strand, counting down.
TGGCGCGGATCCAGGCCAATGGCCTGGCGCCTGCC
>DAITLT010000013.1:0-22061 GCA_036835505.1 Pseudomonas sp. | reverse complement strand
CGCGCAACCCGAAGGGCCGGGCCGGTTTTTGTGCGAGGCGGCGTTACTCGTCGCTTATTTGGAACAACCAAATCACGCTCCTCGCGCCTTGCCTCGCGCAAAAACCAGCTCCGGCGCGGCCGCGAATGAAGCGGGAACAGACCCTAACCGATTGGCCTTGCCGCGCCCACCGTCAGGGCTTAGAGCTTGGGGGCAAGAGTAGTGTTTTTGCTACGAGGTTTAAGCTGCGCCTTAGCCATGGCCTCATCGGTGACGCCACTTTCAGCGCGCATGCCCGCCGCCAGGAACGGCACCATCAGGCGCATCACCTGCTCAATCGAGGTGTTTACGCCAAAATCGTTCTCGGCAATGGCGCGCAAGGCCTTGATCCCGGACATGCTAAACGCCGCCGCACCGAGCATGAAATGCACCCGCCAGAACAACTCGATCGGCGGAACCCGCGGCGCCGTTTCGTAAACCAGCTGCATATAACGGCGGAAGACTTTGCCGTACATGTCCTCCAGATACCGACGCAAGTGTCCCTGGCTCTGACTAAAAGCCAGCCCCAACAAACGCATGAAAATCGACAAATCATTGCCACTGCGCGGCTTCACCGCCAAGGACTGCTCGACGAGCATCTCCAGCAATTCTTCAAGGCTGGCCTTGGCTTCTGGCTTGCCCTGGCGGCGATCCAACTCACGCTCGAGGCTGATGCAAAACGGCCCAAGAAAGCGTGAGAACACTGCTTGAATCAGGGCCTTTTTCGAGCCGAAGTGATAATTCACCGCCGCCAGATTGACTCCAGCCTTGCTGGTAATCAGGCGCAGGGAAGTCTCGGAGAAACCCTTCTCCGCAAATAACTGCTCTGCTGCATCGAGAATACGCTCGACAGTTTCTGACTGGGCCATGGCCGCTCCGCCTAACAAACACTTGTTTGAAACATACGTTTCAAGTTGATCGATTGTCAAGTCCAGACCTGGACTCACAGCTTAGCCCAGCGCCTCGACAAGCAATGTGGCTAGACGCCAGCCAGTGCCTGCGGGTTACACCATGATGCCTCAGATAAGCTCAGCAACAGGATTGCCAAGCGCCATTCACTGTATATAATCACAGCACCTGTATAAACAGACAGACTATTACCATGATCAAGCTCACGCCGCGCCAAAGCGAAATTCTTGCCTTTATCAAACGCTGCCTGGAAGACCACGGCTTCCCGCCGACCCGCGCAGAAATTGCTCAGGAGCTTGGCTTCAAATCGCCCAATGCCGCCGAAGAACACCTCAAGGCTCTGGCCCGCAAGGGCGCGATTGAAATGACCCCTGGCGCCTCCCGCGGCATCCGCATTCCAGGCTTCGAACCCAATGCCATTGAAGAAGACGGCCTGGCGGTCATCGGTCGTGTTGCCGCAGGCGCACCGATTCTGGCCCAGCAACATGTAGAAGACACCTGCAAGATCAACCCGGCCTTCTTCCACCCCCGCGCCGACTATCTACTGCGCGTGCATGGCATGAGCATGAAGGACATCGGCATCTTCGATGGTGACCTGCTAGCGGTACACACCACCCGCGAAGCACGCAACGGCCAGGTCGTGGTTGCCAGGATTGACGATGAAGTCACGGTGAAACGCTTCCAGCGCACGGGCAACAAGGTCCTGTTGCTGGCGGAAAACCCGGAGTTCGCACCAATAGAAATCAATCTTGAAGAACAAGACTTGGTGATCGAAGGCTTGAGTGTCGGCGTAATCCGCCGCTAGAGGAGGTTTTATGCAGTTCCCGCAGTCGCCCAAGCACAGCCAACTTCCGCTGTTTGATGCCTTCCTCCCCTCGCCAATGGCACCCTTGCTCAACAGCAACGGCCAAACGCCCTGGCTGGAAGAAACCGCAACCTGCAGCGAGTTGACTCTGCGCGGTTCGACTGGGCACTGCCTGAACCTGCTGGCGCCGATTCTGCGCGAACTCAGCCAGAATCAGGACGCCCGCTGGTTGACCCTGATCGCCCCACCCAGCAGCCTGACGCAAACCTGGCTGCGCAATGCCGGGCTCAATCGCGAGCGCATCATGCTGCTACATCCGCGCGGCACACAGAGCGCCCGCGACCTCGCTTGCTCAGTCCTGCGTCTGGGGCGCAGCCATACCGTCATCAGTTGGCTGCAGCCGCTGGATACCAGCACCCAACAACAATTGGCCAACGCGGCACAAGCCGGCGGGGCGCAAAGCCTGAATATCAGCCTGGGTTAAAACCTGGCCTGATTCAGCCTCTGATTCAGCGCTTCACCTTAGTGCGTCGAACGCGGATTAGGCCGCCAGAGAAGCCCCGCCACACCACAACCCCGTAGGAGCCAGCTTGCTGGCGATGCTTTTGCTCTATGCACATCGCTAGATCGCCAGCAAGCTGGCTCCTACAAAGTTCATCTGCGCGGCCCTGCTTAGGCGATGCTACCAAGGTCTACAACTTCGCAATCTGCCCGGCTCTGCGCAGGTGGATCCAGTCCACAATCTCACCCTCAGGCGCATAGCCACTGACCGTCTGGCGGAGCAACTGACGAACACGATCGTAGTCATCCTGCTCAACGGCTTGTAACAACTCGCCCAGCACGACCTTGAAATGTTCCCACGGCAGATGATCTTCATTGGCGCGCATGATCATCGGATGCTCAGTGGCGATCACGTCATCACCGATCAACAACTCCTCGTAAAGTTTCTCGCCAGGGCGCAGGCCGCTGAACTCGATGGCAATATCGCCATAAGGGGCCTTCTCGGAGCGCACACTCAGGCCACTGAGATGAATCATCTTCTCGGCCAGTTCGGCAATCTTTACTGGCTGGCCCATGTCCAGCACAAACACATCACCGCCCTGCCCCATAGCGCCCGCCTGAATCACCAACTGAGCAGCCTCGGGGATGGTCATAAAATAACGGGTGATATTCGGATGGGTCACGGTTACCGGGCCGCCACGCCGGATCTGCTCACGGAACAGCGGTATCACTGAACCCGACGAACCCAGCACATTACCAAAGCGCACCATGGTGAAACGGGTTTTATTGACCTGATGTAGCCCCTCGTCATCACCGAACAACACGGGTGCAGCCTCGCGGCTAAGCGCCTGCAAAACCATCTCCGCCAGGCGCTTGGTGCTGCCCATCACATTGGTCGGGCGCACGGCCTTGTCCGTGGAAATCAATACGAAGTGCTCAACCCCAGCCCTTACCGCAGCCTGGGCGGTGTAGGTGGAACCCAACACATTGTTCAGCACCCCCTCGGCAATATTGTGCTCAACCATCGGCACATGCTTGTAAGCAGCGGCGTGATAAACGGTATTGACCGCCCAGGAGCGCATCACATCCAGTAAGCGTTGCGGATTGCGAATCGACCCAAGAATCGGCACCAAGCGCACCGCCAAAGACTCGCGACGAATACGCTGCTCCAGCTCGCTATGAATGTTGTAAAGATTGAACTCACTGTGCTCGAACAGCAGCAAGGTGGCAGGTCCAGTGGCAACGATCTGCCGGCACAACTCCGAGCCAATCGAACCGCCTGCCCCCGTTACCATTACCACCTGGTCACGGATGCAACGCTCGAACAACGCCTGCCGCGGCGGCACCGCATCGCGCCCGAGCAAGTCGGCGATATCGACCTCTTGCACATCATCAACCGTGACCCGCCCGCTGGCCAAATCCATAAACCCCGGCACGCTGCGCACACGCAATGGGTATTGCTCCAGCAACTCCAACACCTCACGCCGCCTTGCGCGGCTGGCGGATGGAATTGCCAATAGAATTTCATCTACCGAGGTTTCATCGATTAGCTGCTGGATATGCTTAACGCTGTACACACGCAACCCCGCAATCACCCGATTGGCGATACCGGGGTCATCATCAATAAAGGCGACCGCACGCATACCACGCCCAAGCCGCAAGGCGGCAACCAACTGATTACCGGCAGCCCCGGCGCCGTAAATAGCCACTTTAGGCATACCATCATATTTATCCGAAAACTTGAATGTTTGATTCGATGAATACCAATCCCCCATAAAATATTGGCGCATCAACAAACGCAAACCACCAAGAAACAGAAGAGTTAAAAGCCAGTAATTGAGAACCATCGAACGAGGAACAAGCTTGGGGGCGCCTTGATACCAATACACCGCCAACGCCAGCAACAAAGCAGAAACAGAAACTGCCTTGGCAATAGCCAACAATGCGTCATTACCAAAATAACGCATTACAGCGCGATACATACCAAAGCGCACAAAAATAGGGATTGCAATTACAGGCGCGGCTATGAACAACCACATATGCCCACCAAAAGGTTCAACACCGCCAACATCACCCAAACGCACCACAAAGGCCAGCCACAGCGAAGTCCACACCAAAAACACATCTACGGTGATCTGAACCAATCGTTTATAACGCCTTGGCAAATCCACCAACCGGCTACGCAATTTTTCTGCAAGTCCTAGCACGACAACCCCCACACCCCAGCATCGGCAAGCGCATGCATTCGCGCCACACAAAAAACTTGTCGTAATTAAATCTTATAACTGATCTTAAAAAATCCAGGAGTCAAAACTCAACCAGCACTCTCACTGGAGAAGGCCTAAAACCGACAGATACAGATTAATCATAAATAATGTTCGCCATACACAAGCAACGCATTAATATTCTAAAAACCTCAGTGTTTCACATCATCTCGACGCAGCACCTTAACAAAGGTCAGCCAAAGAATACGAATATCAAACCACAACGACTGTCTCCGCAAGTAGTCAACATCCAACTTAACCTTCTCAGGGATTGGCAACTCGTCACGCCCATTCACTTGCGCCCAACCAGTAAGTCCCGGCAGCAAATGTTGCACACCACTGGCAGTGCGCAAAGTAATCAAATCACCTTGATTAAACAACGCTGGGCGCGGCCCAACAAAGCTCATATCCCCCTTGAGAATGCTCCACAATTGCGGCAACTCATCCAAACTGGACTTGCGTAGAAAAGAACCAATTGGCGTCAAGTAAGCATTTGGATCTTGCAGGAGATGAGTAGCCAGCGCAGGAGTACCAACCCGCATACTACGAAATTTTGGCATGCGAAATATATGATTATCTCGCCCCACCCGATCCGACCAGTACAATGCCGGCCCCGTCGAAGTTAGCCGTACTGCCAACGCAACGACGACCAATGGCAACAGCAGAAAAACTGCGGCACTCAAACCTAGACACAAATCAAATAACCGCTTCATTACCGCCACCCAACAAATAAAACCAACCAAATCGTAAATACAGAACGCCTACATTCACAGAAACGTATAAGTTAAACATCAAAACCATTCTGAGCGGCCAGAAAGTGCGCCGCTGTACGCCGCAACGCCTCATCAACACCAACCGGTGGTGACCACCCGAGCAACTCGTGAGTCTTGCTAATGTCCACCTGCAGCGAGCCGCAAAGACGCTGAGCAAGTTCCGACTTACCCAACATAGCCGCCCCAAATTTGAGCAGCAAGCTTGGCACTGGCAACAGATGCACCGGCTTGCCCAAAGCAACACCCACCCGGCGCAACAACTCAGCTGTCGAAAGATCTTCACCATCGCTGACCAAAAAAGTCTGATTAGCAGCAGCGGGATGCTCAATGCAGGTCACTATCAAATCGACGAGATTGTCAAGAGCAACTAGGCTGCGGCTATTGCTGAGCGCTCCAAAAGGTAGCGGTATGCCCTTATATAACCAACGCATCATGCTAAGAAAGTTGGCTTTTACACCCGGACCGTAGACCAGCACAGGCCGGATAATCACCACTTCCATTCCTGTTTCGAAAGCCAAGGCTCGCAAGCCTTGTTCGGCTTCCATCTTTGAGATGCCATACGGGTCTGTCGGCGCAGGTTGGGCGTCGGCAAGATAAGGCGAGCCTAAATTGCTGCACTCTCCGTTGACCTTAATCGAACTGAGAAAGATGAAGCGTTTCACCCCGGCCACTGCGGCCTGGCGCGCCAGTCGCAAGGTGCCCTCGACATTTGCACTACGAAACTCGGTTAATGGATCGGAAGATTGCTCGTGCATCACATGTACACGCGCAGCGCAGTGAATGATTACATCGACACCGAGGAAGACCTGCCCCCACTCGGCCTCCAGCCCCAGCGAAGGCGCCTGGCAGTAGTGCACGCCAGCAACGGGCTGGACGGGCAACTGCCGCTGGGCAGAGGAAAGCTCATACACGCCATCGACCAGCAAGCGCGCCTGCAGCGCACGGCCAACAAAGCCATTTGCGCCCGTCAGCAGAATGCGCATGCTTAATCCTTGCGCCAGACAGTACGGTTGACGTAGTCGGTATAGCTAAGCACCACCCGCACCACCTGCAGCGACACCGGACCGCCCTCGTAGTCGGGAACCAGCGGTATTACCCGATCATTGCCTCGTTGCTGGCTAGTGATGACCTTGACAGCAGCTAGCACCGAATCTTTTCTCAGGCCGCTCATGATCAATGTCCCCTGATCCATCCCTTCGGGACGTTCATGGGCATTGCGCAGGGTCACCGCAGGCAGGTTGAGCAGCGAAGCTTCCTCGGTGATGGTGCCGCTGTCGGAGAGCACGCAGAAGGCGTTCATTTGCAGTTTGATGTAGTCGAGCAGGCCAAACGGCTTGGAGAAGCGGATCAGCGGATGCTCTAGCGACTCGCCCAGCGCCTCCAGGCGCTTGCGGGTGCGCGGGTGAGTCGAGACGATAAGCGGGAAGCCATACTCGTCGGCCAGCGCACGCAGGGTGGCGAGCAGGTCGCGCAGGTTGTCCGGGGTGTCGACGTTCTCTTCGCGGTGGGTGCTGACGATGAAGAACTTGCCTGCCTCCAGCCCCTCGCGGGCCAGCACGTCGGAGGCCTCGATCTTCGGCCGGTAGTAGTCCAGCACCTCGTGCATGTGCGAGCCGGTCTTGATGATGGTCTCGGGACGAATACCCTCAGCGATCAAATATCGGCGTGCATGTTCGGTAAGCACCATGTTGATGTCAGACAGGTGATCGAGCACTTTACGGTTAAGCTCCTCCGGCACGCGCTGGTCGAAGCAGCGGTTACCCGCCTCCATATGGAACACCGGGATCTTGCGGCGCTTGGCCGCAATGACCGCAAGACAAGTATTAGTGTCGCCATAAAGCAACAGCGCATCAGGTTTTTCTAGCTCGAACGCTGCATCGGCCTTGGCGATTACCTCAGCGATAGTTTGTGCAGCAGTCTCACCGGCAGCGCCAAGAAAGTGATCGGGTTTGCGAATTTCTAAGTCATCGAAGAAGACCTGGTTCAGCTCATAGTCGTAGTTCTGCCCGGAGTGCACCAGCACGTGGTTGACCTGGCGATCCAGTTCGGCAATCACCCGACTCATCTTGATCAGCTCGGGACGGGTGCCGACCAGGGTCATGACCTTAAACATCGAGCTGCTCCTTGATGTAATCGAGGTTGAGCAGCAGTTGCTTGATTCGCGGGACATCCAGACGCTCGGTGTTGTGTGAGGTGTAATCGTCAAATTCGGCGATTTTTTCCTTCCCCTCAACAAAGTACTTCTTGTAGTTCAGGTCGCGATTGTCGGCCGGGATACGGTAATAACGGCCCATGTCTTCGGCTTTAGACATTTCTTCACGGGAGACGAGCGATTCATAGAGCTTCTCGCCATGACGGGTACCGATCACCCGCACCGGATTCTCATGGCCGAACAGCTCTTTAAGCGCCTGAGCCAGGTCACCAACAGTGGAGGCCGGTGCTTTTTGCACGAACAGGTCGCCCTGCTGGCCGTGCTCGAAGGCATGCAGAACCAGGTCGACCGAGTCCTCCAGCGACATCAGAAAGCGCGTCATCTGCGGATCGGTGACGGTGAGCGGCTCGCCGGCACGCAGTTGGTCGATGAACAGCGGGATCACCGAGCCACGCGAGGCCATCACGTTGCCGTAGCGGGTTGCACAGACCACGGTGCCACCCTCAGGAATCATCCGCGACTTGGCCACCATCAGCTTCTCGGCCATGGCCTTGGAGATACCCATGGCGTTGATCGGATACACCGCCTTGTCTGTGGACAGCACCACCACGCGCTTCACGCCGCTGGCGATGGCCGCATTGAGCACGTTCTCGGTGCCATTGACGTTGGTGCGCACCGCCTCCATCGGATAGAACTCGCAGGAGGGCACCTGTTTGAGCGCCGCGGCATGGAAAATGTAGTCGACGCCGACCATGGCCTGTTTGAGGCTGTCGTAGTCACGCACGTCGCCGATGTAGAACTTGACCTTGTCATTGGCCAAAGCGATGCGCATGTCTTCCTGTTTCTTCTCGTCACGGGAGAAGATGCGGATCTCGCGCACGTCGGTATCGAGGAAACGCCGGAGTACCGTGTGACCGAAGGAGCCGGTGCCCCCGGTGATCATCAATACCTTGTTGTCGAACATAGAACCTTCCTGAACGTGAACGCGGCCCGAGGGCTGAATGAACCTGCCCTCCCCCCTTTCAGGAAAGGACCGAAAAGAGCATGAAAACGCCGACAATCGGCCGGGCTGCGCAACTAACCGCGCTGCTGGTGCATACGCCGCACCAGCTCAACCCAGCCCGGCGCCACATAGCCGGTGGCCGCACGGAAGCGCGAACCATCTAGCGAGCGATCAATGACCAGCGCATCATCCGGGCGAATCTCGATCGACTTGCCATACTGCGCAGCCACCAGATTCAGCAGACGGAACTTGTCGATCGGTTCAGCCGCAATATGATACAGACCATTGAGCTGCGGGTGCGTAATCACGAAGTCTTTCATCACCCGCGCCAACTCCACCGTCGGCAGGCCGGAGAAGACCGCCCGGCTAAAGCCTCTGACGCTGCCCTGCTGGGAGAGGAACCAGTCCACCAGTGCGTAGTTTGAGCCCAACTCGTGGCCGATGATTGAGGTACGCAGGGTAATGGCATGCGGCAGGTCGTTCAGCTCACCGATGTACTTGGACTTGCCGTAGAGGTCTTCCGCGTCCGAGAGCTCGCCCTCCTGGTACAGCCCCTTACGCCCGGAAAACACGCAGTCAGTGCTGACATGAATCAGCCTCGCGCTGCCCAGCTCGCACAGCCGCGCCAGCCGGTGCGGCAGCATCGCGTTGATCGGCAGCGCGGTTAGCGGGTCCTTGGCATCGGCCAGCTGCTTGATCAGGCCGACGCAGTTGATCACAACATCCGGCCGGACCTTTGCCATCACAGCGGTCAGCGCATCCTGATCGAGTACATCGACGCCGCAGAGAAGGCGGGCATGGCTGTCCACAGCGAAATAGCGCAGTGCCGCTGCGCTGCGCAACGTGCCCCAGGTCTGGTGCGCAGCATCGGCACCGAACACGCGAAACACGGCATTGCCAAGCATGCCGGTGACACCCAAAACCAGAACTTTCATTCGCTGCCATCTCCATGTACCGGCTCAGCTGACAGGTGCTTCACCAAAATGCCCACCTGATGCCTCATCTCGAAGTGCCTGTCAAAATAGGCCCTGCCCGAAGCTCCCATCGCAGCGCGCTCATCCAGGCTTAATGACAGCATGCCGCGGATGTTGGCCACCAGCGGCAGCACCTGCTCGGCCGGCGAGGACAGTCCGGCGCGCGCCTCGCAAACCACCCGAGCACCCTCGCCGTTCATGCAGGCCAGGATCGGCCGGCCAGCGGCCAGATACGCCTGGATCTTGCTGGGAATGGTCTGGGCAAAGGCCGGCTCGTCGTTCAGCGACACCAGCAGCGCCGAAGCACGCTCGAAGATCTGCGGCATGGCCTCCATCGGGAAACGCCCCGGCAGCACCAGGTTGTCCAGCCCCAGCGCCTGCTGCTGGGCCTTGAGCCAGGCCAGGCGGCTGCCGCTGCCCACCAGCACCAGGCGGATACGTGGCTCATCGCGCAGGTGAACCGCCGCCTGCACCAGGGTATCGAGCGCCTGGGCGGTGCCCAGGTTGCCGGCGAACACCACGCAGAAGTGCTGCTCGAGCAGTTCCAGCAGCTCGCCAGGCACCGGCACCACGGCCTTGCTGCTGCTGACATCCATGGAATTGGGGTAGTACTGGATCTTCGCCCGGTCGGCATACTGCGCCACCGGTTCGACGAACGCCCGCGACTGAACCAGCAGGGTGTCGCACGGGCGGTAGATGGCACTAACCATCCAGCCCACCGCACGCAACAGGTACGGATTGCGCACAAAACCAGTGCCCGAGAGGCTCTCCGGCCACAGATCCTGCACCCAGAGGGCCAGCTTCGCCTTCTTCAACCACTTGAGCAGGATCGCCGGAATCGCCTGGGTGATCGGCGATGGCGCAAATACCAGAATCGCGTCGAACTGGCGCCCCCGCAGCATCCACGGCAGGCACAGCAGACCGCTGAATACAAAGGACAGGTAATTGAGGATCAGATTCTTCGCACCACCCTGCCCGCGCGGCCATAGCGGTACCCGCAGTACTTCGACGCGTTCCAGGTAACGTTCGCGCTGGGTGCCTGCGGCGCGGTAGCCCTCGAAGACCTTGCCATCGGGATAGTTGGGCTTGCCGGTGGCAACCACCACCTCGTGACCCTGCGCGTCGAGCGTGCGCACGATGTCGTTGATGATGAAGCTTTCCGGCCAGAAGTACTGCGACAGCACGAGAATCTTCATGGGCGATCGTCACCTGTAAGGGTTCGTACCTGCTCCAGCAGCGCGGCAGCCTGGACGCTGCGGCGGAACTGGTTGAGGTAGTCCATATTCGGTCGCACCTTGGCCGTTTCGCCCTGCACGGCAGCCAGCAGGCGCTGCCGGATGCGCGCCGCGTCCGCGGCATAGTGGCTGCCGACAGCGGCCTGACGCAGCATGTCCGCCACCAGCATGTCGTCGGTGACGCCCACGGCCAGCACCTCGGTGCCGGAGATCAGGTACTCGAAGATCTTGCCGCTGACCACGCCCTTGGTCGAACCGACACCCTCGGCCACCGGCTGCGAACCGAGGAACAAGAGGAACTCGGCGCTCTTCTGCACCGCCAGGATCTCCTGCCGGGGAACCCTGCCACAGAGCCTGATGAAGGGCGTCACCAGCGGATCGCGTGCGACCGGGAAGTCGTCCAGCGCGGCATAGTCTCCATAGAAGGAGACCGCCAGATCACCCTCGGCCAGCAGCCCTTCAGTCACCAGCTGGCGAATCGCCAGGAACAGCGGGGTGGGATTCTGCAGGCCCGGCAGGATGCTGCCGGCATAGACGATGTTCACCTTCGCCGGCAGGCTGACCAAAGGCGCATCGCGGAATACCTCGAGTTCGTGATCCTCGAAACCGTTGGCCAGCTCCAGATACTCGCGCGGCCCGTGCAGCTCGCGCAGCTCCTGCAGCAGCGGCGCATTGATCGAGCAGATCAGGTCGGCGCGGGCCAGCACCGTGCGCTCGTGCCAGCGCTCGAAGGCCCGCACCGGCGCGCAGCCGGGAAAGATCGGATTGCCGGCCCAGAGATCGCGATAATCGGCAACCCAGAACAGCTGCCGGTTGGCCTGCTTTATCAGGGCTGCGGCTGAATGCGCGGTGTACGACGGTACCGTCGAATAGAGCAGGTCGAAGTGCTGTTCACGCAGCAGGCGCCGCCCGACCAGCGCCGCACGTGGCCACCAGAGCACCCGCGGGTCGAGATAATTGCTCAATAGCTGACGCTTGAGCCAGTACTGGAAGGACAGCAGCGTCCGGCGCCAGCCCCTCACTCCCTTGGAGTAACCCTGGACACCGCCTGCCTGGCCGCCGCGAATCAGCCAAGGGGCGATCTGCTGCACATGAATGCGCGGATTGTCCCTGAGCCCGGCGGGCATCTCCCCACTGAAGGGCATGGTCAGCACATGCACTTCATGACCCTGCCGGGACCAGTGGTTGGCGAACGCGTTGACCCTGAGCACGCCAACGGAGGTTTCCGGGCCAAAGTAACTGGAAATGATGAGGATCTTCACGCCACCCGCCTAACTGATGAACAACCAAGGGTAAGAGAATCGTTGCCGTCCATGGGCCAGCCTGACTAGTTCATGAACGTGCGATACCAGCGACAGAAATTGATCCAGCGCCAGACCTGCCAGGAAAACGCCTGGCGGCCCGCTACCACGCGATCGAACTCGGCCAGCACGGCCGCCTGGTCGAGGAACGGCAGCTGCAGGTCTTCGGCCAGCCAACTGCGCACCTGCCCAGCCATGCCCAGCAGCCATTCCTGCTCGGGCGTGGCGAAGCCGATTTTGTCGCGGCGGTCGAGAATATCATCCGGAACTATCCCCCGCATGGCTGCGCGAAAAATGTGCTTAGTCTCACCCTGCGGGGAAATCAGGTAAGACTCGGGCAGCGACAGCGTCAGCTCGACCATGTCCACGGTGAGAAACGGCACGCGACTCTCCACCGAGAAACGCATCGAGTTGCGATCGCCGTGGCGCAGCAGCGCCGGCAGCCCGCGCTGAGTCAGGCACAGGGCTAGTTCGGCCATCACCCGCCGCCCAACACTGCCGGCCTGGGCGCGCTGGCGCGGGTAGCGGCGGATGATGCCGTGCTCTTCTAACGGTGCCGAACGAATCCAGGTCGGTAGATCGCTCATACCATTGAGACGGCGCAAGGTATCGTACAGCGCCCCTTGACTCATTTCCGCCACCGCGCGCTTGGCTCCGGCCATACGGCTGCGACCCGGCCAGCGCGCCCACTGGTCGAGGAAGTGCCAAGCCTCAGCCAGCCGCCCCTTCTCCAACAGGCTGCGAATGCGCTGCCCCGGATAGCCGTTGTAGCCGGCCAGCATCTCGTCGGCGCCCTGCCCGTCCAGGGTCACGGTCACACCCTGCTCGCGAGCTAGCTGGAAGACCCGATACTGGGCATAGATGCTGGTACTGCCGAAGGGCTCGCCCTGGGCAGCGATCATGTCGTCCAGATCGCGGGCCAGCTCGTCGCCGCTGACCATTACTTTATGTGGCCGGGCACCGACATGTTGGTTGACCCGGTCCACCCACACCTCCTCGGACATCGCGCTGCCGCGGGCGATGTAGCTGAAGGTATTGATCGGCAGGTCCGGTTCCACATGACGCATGGCACAGACCACCGCCGAGGAGTCGATGCCACCGGAGAGCGCCGCGCCCAGCGGCACATCGCTGCGCAGGTGCAGGCGCACACTGGCCAGGAAGCGCTCGCGCAGCTGCTCGGTGGCATCGGCAAAGCTCAGGTCGCTGCGCTGTTCGATGCATGGCGCCCACCAGCGCTGCGGCTCGCTCAGCGCACCTGAGGCCAGGTCCAGCTCGACCAGATGGCCGGGCAGCAGATGCGACACGCCATCGAGGAAGCTGCGCGCCCCGCTGTCATAGTCGGCATGCACCAGGTAGTCGTAGGCGCGCTGCCAGTCCAGCTGCACGCGCTCCTGCTTGAGCGCCTTGATCGCCGCCACCTCGGAGGCGAACAGGAAGCCGCCCTGCTCACGAGTGTAAAAGAACGGCTTGATGCCGAAGGCATCGCGCACGCAGGTCAGGCTGCCCCGAGCACTGTCGAATACGACGAAGGCAAACATGCCCACCAGCCGCGGCAGGCACGCGCGCCCCCACTGGCGCCAGGCGGCCAGCAGCACCTCGGTGTCCGAACCGGAGACGAAGCGATGCCCCAGCGGCTCAAGCTCCGCGCGCAGTTCGCGGTAGTTGTAGATCTCACCGTTGAAGACAATCGACACGGACTTGTCCTGTGACTCCATCGGCTGATGCCCGGCCGCGGAAAGGTCGATGATCGATAGCCGCGTATGCCCAAGCGCAGTCACCCCGCCCCGCCCTGGGTACAGCACGTAGCCACGATCATCCGGGCCACGCCTGTGCATCGCCGCCAGCGCCTGCGCCAACCTCTGATCCAGCGTGGCCGGCCGGCCAGGCCACCACCCACCCGTGATACCGCACATGACTATCCGATCTCCAAAGACAAGGCGACGCCGCCTTGCACATCACACACGAGCAGACCCGCCCAGACGAAGTTTTAGCTGCTGCAGCGCGGCCCGCAGGTCCGCCAGCGGCAACAGCCCGCACATCACGACCAGCCCCAGCAGCACACACATCAGCAGGCTCTTGAGCAACAGCGTCACATGCAGCGCCAGCCCCATAGCCTCCAACTGCACGCCCACCCCAGCGCACACCACAAAGCCCAGGCTCGCCAGCAGCAACGCCCGCCAGGCATAGGGAATCCGGTACAGACGCTGGCTGAGCGTCAGCCAGCAGAGGAAAAACAGCAAGGATGCCAGCAAGGTCGCTAGGGCGCCCCCCCAGATTCCCCACAGCGGCACCAGCAGCCAGTTGCCGGCCACGCTGGCGGCCGCCGACAGCAGCGTCACCCACAGTTGCCAGTGGGTTTTCTTCGCAATCGCGATGCCCGGCGCGAAGATGTACATCTGCGACAGCAGCAGCGACGGCGCCAGCACTCCCACCAGCGCCGCACCCGCCATGAACTCGGGGGTGGCGAACAGCATCAGCAGCTCGCGGGCGAACAGCGCCAGGAACAGACAGCCGGCCAGCGCCACTGCCATGAACCAGCTGAACAGCCGGGCGATCTGGCCCGGCGTCTGCGGGTCACGATAGTGCTGGTAGACCAGCGGCGTCAGCGCCGCCTGAATTCCCAGGATCAGCAGCGCCACCAGGCCGGCGATACGGCTGGCTATACCGAAATGCCCTACATCCTCCAGACTGCCGAAGTGATTGAGGGCAAAACGGTTGATATACAAGCTGATAAACACCGACAAACCGGCCGGTACCAGCGGCGCAGAGAAGCGCAGCATGGCGCGCAGCTGACCCACATCGAACTGCCAGCCGAAGGTCTGGCGCAGCAGCCACAGACACAGCAGGCCAGCCAGCAGCGCCGCCAGCAACTGGGCCAGCATCACCCCGACCAGCCCCAGGCCCAGCCACAGGCAGAAGACCAGGGCAAACAGCAACATGAACAGTGCATAGGCCACGCTGGCCAGTGCGTAGGCCTTGCTGCGCAACTCCCAGCGGAACTGGTTGAGCAGCAGGTAATAGATGCCGTTGACCGCAATGAAACCGATCCCCAGGCGGAACGCACCCAGGTAGCGGGGATCGCCCAACACCAGGGCGTTGAGCTGCGGCGCGGCCAGCAGGCCGATTAGCAGAAATAGCCCATACATCAGCACGCTGAACCACAGACTGGTGCTGGCCAGGCGCCTGCGCTCGGCCGGCTCAGGCGCATCGGCCCAATAGCGCGCGAGGCCCTGGGCAATCTCCAGGGCCACCACCAGATTGGCCAACGCACCGAGGGTAATCAGCAGGTCATAGGCACCGTAGTCGCCCGGAGACAGCACGCGGGTGTAGAGCGGCAGCAGGAAGATCGCCAGGCCCTTGGACAGCACCGACGCCAGTCCGTAGACGAGGCTGTCGCGCAATGCAGCCTTAAGCATCTGCCGGCTCCCCAGCCACCTTGGCAAACTCGACCAGAGCACGTTCCAGCCCGGGCTTGTCCTGCACCTGCAAGGCACTCGCGCCGAAGTGTTCAAGCAGCAAAGCCACCAGCCTTCTACTGCGTTCCTGGGGAAGTCCGCAACCGCTCAGATAGCGCACCTCAGCCGGATCACACCACCACCGACCGGGAATATCGTCATTGAGCAACTGCAGATAGCGCCCGGCTACGCCCGTCAGGCTCCAGCGTGAGAGAACAAACTGTCGCGCCTGCTCACCCAGTTGAAGACGAAACGCCGAGTCCACCACCAGCCGTTCGATGGCACTCTCGAGATCATCCGGTGCAACAAGCAGGCTGGGCGGAAGATCGGCCGGTTCAAGGCACTGCTTTATCCCCTCGGCAAAGTAGCCACCGACAACAGCCGGCTTGCCAAAGAACGCCGCCTCGGTGGCAAAGGCTGCCAGAGGGGTATCGGCGTACAACTGATCGACAATGAAGTCGCAGCGCGCCAATTCCTGCAACACGACCTCGTTGGGCATGCCCTGAATTTTCACCAGCTCAATCGCATGTCCTTTGCGCCGCAGCCGCTCCAGTACCTCAAGGATCTCGGCCGTACCTTTGACCAGTGGGTTCGACGGCCCGTGCAGCACCCTTACGGCCGCCCTACTCCCACCATCCCGCGAGGCAACCGCGGGACAAACCGGCAGCGCCTTGGGAAGGCCGAGGGAAAACCAGTTGATGTAAGGACGCTCGTGAAAATGCGCCGTCGCAGGTGAGTTGACCAGATAGTCGGCATATCGCTCGTGCAGGCGGAGCTTGCGCTTGCAGCGTCGGACGGTACTCAGCAAGGCTGCAGGCGAAGGCAGATCATCACCTACCCGACCCGGGAACCAGCCGCCATCCATGTAAGGCGGCCGAGTGTCGCTGCCGGTGTAGACGAAAACGATCTTTTTCCCCAGACGCTTGAGCAGCCAGAGTTCAAAAGCCGAGTTGGTGATGGTCTGACCGTAGATGAAGATGAAGGCATCAAAGCGGGTGATGACTCGCAACAGTACCAGCCAGCCCCACAGATCATGCGCCGCTACCAGCAGCAATTTGCGCAGCAGGTTGGCGCGTGTCGTTGCGTTGCGGGCAGCACCTATCCGTTGCCATGCACTGACCAGCCATGAGCGGGATTGATCACCATATTTGAACGGATGAGCGACGGACAGTACGACCTGGGCATCAATCTGGAGCGCACGCAAACCCTGCACCAGGGAACCCGCTATCCCGGCAATCTCGACAGGCCCGACAAAGACCCTCGACACCGTTGATCCTGCGGAACTCAAGAGCGCCCTACCACCCGACAGGGTGTGCCAAAAGCCTTGCTGCCTGCCAGCACGTCTTTGAGTACCAGACTGTTGGCACCGATGACCACACCATCACCGATGGTCACGCCCTTGACGATCACGCTGTTGGGGCCGATGTAGCAATTGGAGCCGATGCGGGTCGGCGCGGTGACGATCGGGGCCTTGCCACCGCTCAGAGAGCGCTCCACCGTATCGTGGGTGTAGATCTGCACACCGGCCGAGATCGAACAGTGCGAACCGATCTCCAGTCCGCCGCCCGATCCATCCAGCAGGGTGAACGGCCCGATCCAGGTGTGTTCACCCACGCGGACATCGCCAAATACCAGGCTGCTGTCATAGATCGAGGTGCCCTCGCCAAAGCCCAGCTCACGGGCCTTTTCCCAGCGATCCACGATGTAGTCGGCCAGGGGTAGAGTGCGCTTGAAACGGTCGTTCACTTCCCGCCGGCGCTCCAGCCAGAAGCGCTTCAACTGGTTCAGCAACTCCACCCTCACTCCTCCCTCAACGCAGAACGGCACGCACGGCTGAAGCCACTGCGTCCACGTCCAGCCCGGTAAAGCAGGGGAAGGTGATGGTGGTGGCTTCGAGTTTCGTCGCCGTTGGCTGCGCATCACGGTACTTGTTCAGGAAGTAGCCTCCAGAACTCAGCGCATAGGTGCCGATGGTGGTTTCCACCGTGCCGCGCAGATCGGCGATGAGGCGATCCCGATCACATCCTTCGGGCACTTTAAAAACCATCGACTGCACGTTGTAGACCACACCGGGGCCGACCTTCTGCGCGATGAAGCCCAGCTCGAAAAGCTGCTGCACATAGCGGTCACGGATGCCGTTACGTTCGCGGACGATGTCGTCAATCTTTGCCAACTGCTTGCGCCCCATCACCGCCTGCAGCTCGGACATGCGGAAGTTGTAGCCGTAATCGACAAAGTCCAGCGCCACGCCCTTCATGCCGGAGGCACCATGCGCCAGCTTGACGGCGAGCCATTGCGCCCATTCGTCGCTGTGCGTCGTGATTGCCCCACCCTCACCCGTGCTGATCAGCTTGCGCGGGTGGAAACTGAAGCAAGTCAGGTCGGCGATCGCACCGCAACGCACGCCGTTCTCGGAACTGCCGATGGCACAGGCTGCGTCTTCGATCAGGGGAATACCGTTTGCCGTACAGATGCGCTTGATCTCGGTAATGCCGGTGGGATTGCCAAGCGCATCCACGAACATGACTGCCTTGGTACGCGGACCGATCAGAGCCTCGAGCACTTCGGGACGCATGTTGAAGGTTTCCGGGCAGACATCGGCAAACACCGGACGGGCGCCCAGATCCTCGATCACGTTCGCCGACGCCGGGAACGAGAAGTCGGAGACGATCACCTCATCGCCCGGACCGACGCCCAGCAGCTTCAGGCACCCCCACAGCGAGGTGGTGGCTGACGTGGTCAGGAAAGCATGCTTGGCACCGGTATAGGCGGCCAGCTCAGCCCGAAACGCTTCGACATGCTGACCACGGGTGAAGATGCCGCTGTCGAACACTTCACGGAACTCGGCTTCGACTTCATCGAAACCGATATAGGGTTTCATCAAACGGATCTGGCTCATGCGCGTTTTCCGATCAGATGGGTGTACCAGTCGAGGGTTTCGGCCAAGCCCTGCTCGAACGGGGTCAGGCGATACTGGATCAGGCCCTTCACCTTCTCGTTGCTGGCGTTGTGCGACAGCACGTCGGAATGGCGCGCGGGCTTGCGCAGGATCTCGCCGGTGTAACCGTAGTGGGCACAGATGCGCGGAATCAGCTCATTGATGGTGGTCTGGTTATCGGTGGAGATGTTCACCGTTTCGCCGGACGGCAGCACGTCGTGCAGCTTCACCACCGCATCCACAGTGTCGTGGACGTAGATGAAGTCGCGGCTCTGGGTGCCTTCGCCGTGGATTTCCGGGGTGCCACCGGTGAGCAGGCGCACGGCGGTGATCGGAATCACCCCGGCCAGCATGCCCTTGTGGTTCTGCCGCGGGCCGTAGTTGTTGAACGGACGGACGATGTAGGCATCCACACCGAACATGCGCACATAGCTTTCCACTGCCAGGTCGGCCGCGGCCTTGCCGGCGGCGTAGGTGGTGGTGGGGTTGCGCGGATGGGCCTCGTCCATCGGCTCATACACCGCCGAGCCATACACCTCCGAGGTGGAGAAATGGCAGAGGGTCTTGAACAGCCCGCGACGCTGCAGCTCGAGCAGGTTCAGCACCACCTTGACGTTGGTGTCGAACGCATTGGCCGGATTGAGGAACGAGTAGTTCAGCGCCTTGGTCGCGCAGTTGAACACTAGGTCAATGGCATGATTGGCGAAGATGTACTCCAGGCTGGTGTTCAGCTCGGCGTCGTCGCGGTAGAAGGTGGCCTTGCCGCTGGCCAGGGCCTCGGCCAGGTTGTCTTCGGAACCGACAAAGAGGTTGTCGACCACCACCACATGCGCGACGCCTTCGGCCAGCAACCGGTCAACCAGGTGACTGCCGATGAAACCGGCACCGCCAGTGACCAGAACACCCTTGCCCGCGAAACCTTCTCGAATCGTCATGCCTGAACCGCCGCTTGAATTTGTGCACAGATCTTCATCGCATCGACGCCCGCGTCGACGCCCGGAACCTGCCCCGCTCCCGGCTGACGGCAGCTGGCCATGAACGCCTGCAGCTCGGTAAGCAAGGCTTCCTGCGGCGGCACGGCCACAGCCTCCTGGATCGCCGAGATGGCGTAGGGCAGGCTGCCGCTGTCACGCGCTTCGGACTGGCGGTTGATCAGGATTTCCTTACGCAGCAGGTCGCAGTCGACGAACATGTCAACACAGGTGCCTTCGATCTGGCGGATTTTCTTGTCCGTCACGCGGCTGGCCTGGATGCGCGAGAACTGGCCGTTCTCATGAGTGATGAGCGCCGAAGCGAAGTCGATCATGCTGCCGTGGGCGAAGCCGTGGGCGGCTACCGAGCGGGCAGGGCCGTTGAGATACAGGGCCAGATCAATGTCATGGATCATCAAGTCGGTGACCACGTCCACATCGGTGATGCGCGCACTGACCTTGTTGGTCCGGGTGAAGTCCAGGCTGATGACGCGCTCGGTGCGATCGAGCACGGTCTTCAGCGCCTGCACAGCCGGATTGAAGCGCTCGATGAAGCCCACCTGGACGTTGAGACCCTTCTCGCGGGCAAACACCGCGATCTCCTGCGCCTCTTCCAGAGTGGCGGCCAGCGGCTTTTCGACGAAGATATTCTTCACATGGGCAGCGGCTAGGCGGATGTAGTCCGCGTGGGTCACGGTCGGCGTGCAGATCACCACCGCATCGACCTCCGCCAGCAGCGGGGTCGGGTCGACCACGCCGGGAATGCCGTGCGCCTGACCGGTCTTAGCGGCGACTTCGCCATTGGCATCGGCAACGAAGGCCAGCTCGAAGCCCTTGAGCATCGACAGTACGCGCAGGTGGTTGCGCCCCATGTTGCCGAGGCCGATCAGGCCTACCTTGAGCACTTTTTCTTGCATGGTGTCAGACGTCTCCGGAAACTCGATTGCCTTCGCGGTCGATGCGGGCCAGCGCACGCGCGGGGTTGCCCATGACCAGGGTGTAGGGCGCAACGTCCTTGGTCACCACGCTGCCAGCGGCGACCATGGCGAACTCGCCGATAGTGATGCCGCAGACGATGGTGGCGTTGGCGCCGATGCTGGCGCCGTTGTCGATGCGCGTCGGAGTGATCTTCCAGTCGGCATTGAAGGCGCGCGGCACCTTGTCATTGGTGAAGCAGGCGTTGGGGCCGACGAACACGTCGTCGCCGATCTCCACACCGTTGTAAACCGAGACGCTGTTCTGGATCTTGCAGCGGCTGCCGATCTTCACCGCGTGGTCGACGTAGACGTCCTTGGACAGGATGCAGCCTTCGCCGATCACCGCGTTTTCGCGGATCTGCACGTTGATCCAGACCTTGGTGCCGGCGCCGATACTGGCCTTGTCCGAGACATTGGCGCTGGGATGGATGTAGATGTCGTTAGCGGACATTGCCACCTCCGAGAACCGAACCCACCACTTCAACCACGCGCAGCTGCTCGGCTTCATTCATGTAGGGGAACAGCGGCAGGTTCAGCACCGAGGCGCACAGCTGCTCGCCGACCTGGCCGCCGAAGTGGCCCTTGAGGTAGGCCGCGGCACCCGGCTGGCTGGACATGACGCTGGGATAGATATTGCCAAAACCGATGCCCTCGGCCTTGAGGCGGGCCTCCAGGCTGGCCTTGAGCGCGGCATCCGGCACCAGACAGACATTGCAGTAGCCGTTTTCCTCATAGCCGGCCGGCGCGTTCATCAGTTGGATGCCGGTGGCGGGCAGGTGCTTCTGGTAAAACGCCACGGCTTCGCGGCGTGAGGCGATGCGTGCCTCGATGTGATCCAGCGATAGGTTAAGGAAGGCCGCCTGCAGCGAGTCCAGGCGCGAATTCCAGCCTACATCACCGTAGCCGTAGTGTGCGGTACGACCGTGGTTACCCAGGCGGCGAACCTTGTCGGCCAGCTCGGCATCGTCGGTGAATACCGCGCCGCCGTCACCCGCGCCGCCGAGCACCTTGGCCGGATAGAAGGAGCTGGTGGAGATGTGTGCGCCCTTGTAGATGGGTTTCCCCTGATAGCGCACGCCAAAAGCCTGGGCACCGTCCTCGACCAGCACCACACCCTGCTCGCGGCACAGCGCACGCAATTCGAGCAGATGAGCACTACCCCAGCCATACAGGTGTGCCACCAGCGCCGCCTTAGGCCGGGACTCGCGAATGGCCTGAGCAAAGGCCTCGAAGCACACGCCGCCATCGCTGAAGTCAGCATCAACCGTGACAGGCTTGGCGCCCACGTTCACCACCGCCTCGAAGGTCGCCCAAAAGGTCACATTCGGCACCAGCACCACGTCGCCCTCGCCTACACCAACCGCACGCAGCGCCAGTTGCAAGGCGTCGGTGCCGTTGGCGCAGCTCACCGCATGGGCAACCTGCAACTCGGCCTGCAGACGATTCTCAAGCGTGGCAACCTCGGCACCACCGATGAATTGGGCGCCCAGGCTCATGGTGTGAAATTTTTCCATCAGCGCCGCATGGAAACCGGGCTCCAGGCGCTTGAGGTCGATAAAGGGAACGTTAATTTTCAATCTCCTTGACAAGGCGGCCGAAAAGCGGGGGGAAGTACTTTAACCCGCCACCATAGGGCTGTGGGCGAGCGAACCGCTACACATTGCCGCAGATGAACACGATGCGGCGTCAGAAAGCGCGCCATTATGAAGGTTTTTTGATACTTATTCACTCCTGAATTCAACACATAAGTGCAACGCTCACCCCTGCATAAACTTCGTACGGCGT
>DAITLT010000012.1:0-22591 GCA_036835505.1 Pseudomonas sp. | reverse complement strand
CCTGGCCTGACTGCTTGAATCGGTTGACCTCGTACTCTGTAGATACGGGCAACTGTTGTTAAATCCCTGTTAAATAAAAACAAAGCAATTAGCACGCCAGTCGCCCGGAGGCCTGTAGTTGCGAGCCCGGTCAGGCTTCTAGCCTAGTTCAGTATGGTTTTTGTGCCAGCGAGCTGTGGCGAGGGGTAACACTGGGGGGGAAGTGCGCCCCCAGTGCACGCACGCTCTGGGGGCAGATGCTCAGCTATTGGGCAGCAGGCGGCAGGTCAGCGACTTGATATAGCGAGTTTCGGGGATGGCCGGGTGCACCGGATGATCAGGCCCCTGGGCGCCGCGTTCGAGCAGCTGGATATTGCGGTCCAGATGGCGCGCGCTGGTCAGCAGGATGTTCTGCAGGTTGTCTTCTTCCAGGTGCATGGAGCAGCTGGCGCTGATCAGGATGCCGTCCTTGTTGAGCAGGCGCATGGCTTGCTCATTCAGGCGCCGGTAGGCGGCCTCGCCGTTTTTCAGGTCTTTCTTGCGCTTAATAAAGGCGGGCGGGTCGGCGACGATCACGTCGAAACGCTCCTCGGCGGCCTTGAGCTGCTTGAGGGCTTCGAACACGTCGCCTTCGACGCAGGCGACCTTATCGGTCAGGCCGTTGAGGGCGGCGTTGCGCTCGACACCATCAAGGGCGAAGGCCGAGGCGTCCACGCACATCACGTCGCTGGCACCAAACGCCGCGGCCTGTAGGCCCCAGCCGCCGATGTAGCTGAACAGGTCGAGCACGCGCTTGCCTTTGACATAGGGCGCCAGGCGCGCGCGGTTCATCCGGTGGTCGTAGAACCAGCCGGTCTTCTGGCCTTGCATGACCGGGGCTTCGAACTTGACCCCGTTCTCTTCCAGGGCGACCCATTCCGGCACCAGGCCGAAGGCGGTTTCCACGTAGCGGTTGAGGCCTTCGGCGTCACGGGCGGCGGAGTCGTTCTTGAGCAGGATGCCGCTGGGCTTGCACACCTGGATCAGGGCGGCGAGCACCTCGTCCTTGTGCTTCTCCATGGTCGCCGAGGCCAGTTGCACCACCAGGATGTCGCCGAAACGATCGACCACCAGGCCCGGCAGCAGGTCGGAGTCGCCGTACACCAGACGGTAGCAGGGTTGCTCGAACAGGCGCTCGCGCAGGCTCAGGGCCACATTGAGGCGGTGTACCAGCAGGGACTTGTCCAGCACGTGCTTGACGTCGCGCGATAGCAGACGGGCGCAGATCAGGTTATTCGGACTAACGGCAACCACGCCCAGGGGTTTGCCGCCGGCGGCTTCGAGAATTGCCTGGTCGCCACTGGCGAAGGCGTGCAGCGGGGTCACGGCGACATCGACTTCATTGCTGAACACCCACAGGTGGCCGGCGCGCAGGCGACGATCGGCATTGGCTTTAAGGCGCAGGCTGGGCAGGGACATGAGGTCGCTCTCTGAAAAAAGAGCGCGATTATAACGCAGGGCAAATGCGCCCGGTGGTTACAGCTCATTACAGTCAAACTGTGCGCAAAGTCGCTAAACTACCCGCACCTTCCTCTTGCCGATGTAGTGCCCATGGCCGTCGAACTCACCACCGAACAGATTCAGCAGGCCCTGTTGGGCATCAGTGTGCCGCCGCAGCCGCAGATCATGGTTGATCTGCAGATGGAGCAGTACATGCCCGAGCCCGACCTGGGCGCCATCGCCAAGCTGATCAGCCAGGACCCTGGGTTGTCCGGGGCGTTGCTGAAGATCGTCAACTCGCCGTATTTCGGCCTGACCAATCGCATCGTCTCGATCCAGCAGGCGGTCAATCTGCTCGGCTGCAACACGGTGATCAACCTGATCAACGCCCAGTCGATCAAGGGCGAGATGAGCGACGAAACCATCGTCACCCTCAACCGCTTCTGGGACACCGCCCAGGATGTGGCCATGACCTGCCTGACCCTGGCCAAGCGCATCGGCTATCAGCCGGCCGACGAGGCCTACGCCCTGGGGCTGTTCCACAATTGCGGGATTCCGCTGATGCTCAAGCGCTTCCCCGAGTACATGGGCGTGCTGGAGCAGGCCTATGCCTGCACCACCGACGAGGTGCGGGTGGTGGATGGCGAGAACGAGCGGCTCAATACCAACCATGCGGTGGTCGGTTATTACGTGGCCAAGTCGTGGAACCTGCCCAGGCACCTGTGCGAGGCGATTGCCAATCACCATAACGTGCAGACCGTGTTCAGCGAGGACTGCAGCCGCAACAGTCAGCTCAAGACCCTGCTGGCGATCCTCAAAATGGCGGAAAACATCTGCGCCTGTTACCGCACCCTGGGGCAGCAGGAGCACGACTTCGAGTGGGCCAGCATCGAGACCAGCATTCTCGAATATGTCGGCTTCTCCGAGTACGACTTCCAGATCCTCAAGGAAACCATTCGCGACCTGGACATCAGCTAAGTGCCGAGCCATTGCGCGGCACTCGCTGGGGTGGGCGCTTCCTGCTAAGTTGCCCGCCTGCCAGTTGTCTGAGGTTGGGCCCGTTGTATGCCTGAGTTGCCTGAAGTCGAAACCACCCGCCGCGGCATTGCGCCTTATCTGCAGGGCCAGCGCGTCAGCCGGGTGATCGTGCGCGAGCGGCGCCTGCGCTGGCCGATCCCCGAGGACCTGGATGTGCGCCTGTCCGGCCAGCGCATCGAATGCGTCGAGCGGCGCGCCAAGTACCTGCTGATCAAGGCCGAGGCGGGCACCCTGATCAGCCACCTGGGCATGTCCGGCAGCCTGCGCCTGGTGCCGGCAGACACCCCGGTGGCCAAACATGAGCATGTGGACATCGTCCTCGAATCGGGCCTGGCGCTGCGCTACACCGACCCGCGGCGTTTCGGCGCCATGCTCTGGAGCGACGACCCGCTCAATCACGAATTGCTGCGCAAGCTGGGGCCGGAGCCGCTGACCGAGCTGTTTGCTGGCGAGCGCCTGTATCAGCTGTCCCGCGGCAAAAGCATGGCGGTTAAGCCGTTTATCATGGATAACGCCGTGGTGGTCGGGGTCGGCAATATCTACGCCAGCGAAGCGCTATTCGCCGCCGGCATCGATCCGCGCCGCGCGGCAGGCTCGATCTCGCGGGCGCGCTATGTGAAGCTGGCGGACGAGATCAAGCGCATCCTCGCCTATGCCATCGAACGCGGCGGTACCACCCTGCGCGACTTTGTCGGTGGCGATGGCATGCCCGGTTACTTTCAGCAGGAGCTGTTTGTTTACGGCCGCGGTGGCGAGTTCTGCAAGGTCTGTGGCAGCACCCTGCGCGAGCTCAAGCTGGGCCAGCGGGCCAGTGTTTATTGCCCCAGGTGTCAGCGCTAGCCGGCCACGAATATCAAGGATGCTTATGCACACTTCACTCTGCAGACTGATCGGACGTCTCGCGCCAGGCTTGCACGACCTGCTGCACTATCAGCGTGCCGATCTGCCCAAGGATCTTGCCGCAGGCCTGGCGGTGGCTGCGGTGGCCTTGCCGGTTGGGGTGGCCTATGCCCAGTTGGCCGGCTTTCATCCGGCGGTGGGGTTGTATTCGAGCATCCTGCCGCTGCTGGCCTATTTTCTCTTCGGCACCTCGCGGCAACTGATTCTCGGCCCGGATGCGGCCACCTGTGCGCTGATCGCCATCACCGTAGCGCCCATGGCCGGCGGTGATCCGCAGGTTTATATCGCCCTGTCGGCCTTGCTGGCGCTGTTTGCCGGGCTGTTCTGCATTCTCGCCTGCTTTCTCAAACTGGGCGTTCTGGCGGACTTTCTCTCGCGGCCGATTCTGGTCGGCTTTCTCAATGGCGTGGCCGTCAGCATCGCCCTGGGTCAGTCCGGCAAGCTGTTTGGTTTCAGCATCGAGCAGCAAGGCGTGGTGCTGGTGGCCATCGAACTGATCAGCAAGTTTGACCAGATCCACTGGCTGACATTCGCCGTCGCCCTGCTGGCGTTTGCCGTGTTGCTGCTGGCGCCACGGCTGATCAAGCGTCTGCCGGCGGCTTTGCTAGCCATGCTGGTGGCCGCCGTGGCGGTTGCCGGATTCGATCTGGAAGCCCACGGCGTGGCCACCTTGGGCGTGGTGCCGGCGGGTTTGCCGGCCCTTGGGTTACCGGCGGGCTCGCTGCAATTGCTCACTGAGCATTTCAAGCCCTTGCTGATGGCGGCCGCGGGGATCGCCTTGATCAGTTTCTCCAGCGCCATGCTCACGGCGCGCAGTTTTGCCGCCAAGAATCGTTACGACATTGATGTCGATCGTGAGTTTGCCGCCCTCGGTGCGGCCAATATCGCCTCGGCCCTGTCCCAGGGCTTTGCCATCTCCGGTGCCGATTCGCGCACGGCAATGAGCGACGCTGCGGGTGGGCGCACGCGCCTGGCCGGGCTGTTTGCGGCGGCGGCGGTGGCGCTGGTGCTGGTGTTTTTGACCGGCCCCCTGCAGTTTGTACCGGTGGCGGCCCTGGGTGCGGTGCTGATCATGGCGGCCCTGTCGCTACTCGATCTGGGCTCGCTGCGGCGTTTCTGGGCCATCGACAAGCGCGAGTTCCTGTTGTCGCTGATCGCCACTTTCGGCGTGATCTGGGTCGGCGCCCTGGAGGCCATCCTGTTTGTCGTGCTGCTTGCCGTGCTGCGCTTTGTGCAACTGACGGCGCGCCCACGGGCCGAGGTGTTGGGCAGTATCGAGGGCATGCCGGGCTTTCATGCCCTTGGCCGGCATCCCGAGGCGGTGGTCACTGCGGGCTTGGTGCTGTTTCGCTTCAACGGGCCGCTGGTGTTTTTCAACGCCGGCTATTTCAAACGCGAGGCGCTGGCCGCCGCCAACCAGCAGGGCGATGATTTGCGCTGGTTTGTGCTCGATATGATCCCGCTGACCCAGCTGGACATTACCGGCATCGATGCCCTGCTGGATTTGCAGGCTGAGCTGGCCTCCCGCGGGGTTGAGCTGGTGGCTGCCGGTCGGCGCAGCGAAAGCTCGCAAGGCGTGCCGCCGGTGCGCCACTATCCGACCTTGCGCAAGGCGTTGCAGGCCTATCGCAAGGCCTTTTTGGCTCCGGTCGAGGTAGTCGCGGCCGACGAAGCGGCGCCAGCCCACGGCTGATAAGCAGGCTGATCTGGCGCAGATACTGGCTTACTATCGGGCGTTCATCCCGAAAATACCGGCCGATGCAATTGACAGTGATTGACGGCGTTCACGCTGACAATTAGCCATGCGCTGTTATAGTTAGCCTTACCGACACGAATAGCTGAAGGATCGCCCCATGAAACTGTTCCGCGCAACCGCTGCCGCCCTGGCGCTGACTACTGGTTTGCTGACCCTGCCGGCGCAGGCAGAGGAAGTGCAGACCACCAGTGGCGATCCGGCCTATGACATCCAGACCCCCAAGGCTTACGCCATGCTGGGTGATCTGATCATCGCTCGCCCGTTGCTGATCGGCGCCACCGCCGTCGGTGCGGTGGCCTTTGTGGTCAGCCTGCCGTTTACCGCCTTGGGCGGTAATGTCGCCGAAGCCGGCGAAGCGCTGGTGCTGGAGCCAGGCAAAGAAGCCTTTGTCCGTTGCCTGGGCTGCGACACCAGCGGCTACAAGCAGGACTGAATTTCGCCTGCAATAGGAATCCCGGTCAATTGACCTGATGCCGTTCACTTAAGTCGAGTGAACGGCTTTTTTGTAGCCCGGATAAAATCCGGGAGCGCGGTTCTGCACATTCGCCCCGGATTGCCTCCGGGCTACCGCTATGGTGCCTTAAGCCAGCAGCCGTGCCCTCAGTTGAGCGGCTTTGTGTTGTCTGGCCAGGGCGAAAATTGCTGCATTTGGCCAATCCCGCGCGGGTCGCTGGCGCCTTCCACTTTGCCGCTTTGCTTGTTCCACAACAGCATCTGCTGGTTGCCGTAGGGTCGCTCGACGACTTTCAGGTGGTGGCCGCGCTGTTGCAGTTGTGTCTGCTCGATGGGGCTGAAGGTGTTGGCTTCGTGCTCAAGCACATCCGGCAGGTATTGGTGGTGGTAGCGCGGTGTGGTCACCCAGGCACTGGGCGGCTGGCCGTCGAGGTGGCTGAGCATGGCCAGCAGCACCATGCTGGGGATGCGGCTGCCGCCGGGCGTGCCGAAGGTGGCGAAGGCCTCGGGGCTGTCGATAAAGCTCGGGCTCATGCTCGACAACGGCCGCTTGCCAGCGGCGATCTGGTTGGCGGCGCTGCCGCTCAGGCCGTAGCTGTTGCTGCCGTGCAGGGCGGCGGCAAAGTCATCCATCTCGTTGTTCAGCACCACACCCGTGCCCGGCACGCTGAAGGCGGCGCCAAACGGCAGGTTGATCGACAGGGTGGCGGCCACGGCGTTGCCGGCGCTGTCCAGCACGCTGAAGTGGGTGGTGTGGTCACCCTCCCGCCACGCGGGTGCCGGCGCTAGGCTGGCGCTGGGGGTGGCACGTTGCGGGTCGATGCTGCTGGCCAGTTGCTGCAGATAACTGGGGGCGAGGAGTTGGGCGACGGGGTTGGCCACAAAGTCCGGATCGCCCAGCAGGCCGCGGTCGCGATAGGCGCGGCGCAGGACTTCCACCACGTAATGGCTGCGCTGCAGTTTGTCGGCTGACTGCCAGGGCAACTGCTGGAGGATGCCCAGGCTCTGGGCCAGGGCCACGCCGCCGGCAGAGGGCGGTGGGGCGCTGATCAGCTCGCGGTTGTCCTTGAGTTTAAAGCGCAGCGCCGGGCGCTCGATCACCCGGTAGTCCGCCAGGTCACGCAGGCTCCAGATCCCGCCGGCGGCCTGCACGCCCTTGACCAGGGTGGTTGCCGTGGTGCCGGCATAGAAGCCGTCGCGGCCGTCACGGGCGATACGCTCCAGCAGACTGGCCAGCTCGGGCTGACGCAACAGGCTGAACTCTTCGGGAATCTCGCCATCGGCGAGAAACAGGCGCGCGCTTTCCGGGTCAGCGCGCAACGCCGCCAGGCGCCAGCCGGCGCGTTGCTGGTAGACGCGGTCAATCGACACACCGTCGCGGGCCAGACGGATGGCCGGGGTCAGCGAGTCGCGCAGCGGCAGGCGGCCATAGCGTTTGGCCAATTCCACCAGTGCCGCCGGCAAGCCGGGAATGGCCGCGGCCAGGGCGCCATTCAACGACAGATTCGGCTCGGCCTGACCGTTACGCAGATACAGATCGGCAGTGGCGGCCAGGGGCGCGCGTTCGCGGGCGTCGAGAAAGTGATAACTCGGCGTGCTGCCGGCCTGGCGCAAAAGGAAGAAGCCGCCACCGCCCAGACCACTGCCGTAAGGTTCGACCACCGCCAGGGCGGCGCTGACCGCCACCGCCGCATCGAAGGCATTGCCGCCGGCCGCCAGGGTTTCCAGCCCGGCCACGGTCGCGGCCGGATGGGCGCTGGCAATCGCCGCCTGGCTGGGCTGTTGATTCGCCTGCAGGGTGAGGCTGCAGAGCGCAAGCCAGGCGCCCAGTAGCAGACGCTTAAGCAGCGGGACGCGAGCCCGGCAGCGCAAGGATCAGGCCTTGCCGGTGAGGATCTTGTACTTCGCCATCAGCTCATCCTTGCTCTCGACGTTGTTGGCGTCGAGGGGGATGCAGTCCACCGGGCAGACCTGCTGGCATTGCGGCTCGTTGTAGTGGCCGACGCATTCGGTACACAGGTCGGGGTCGATCACATAAATTTCGTCGCCCTGGGAAATCGCGCCGTTCGGGCACTCGGGTTCGCAGACATCGCAGTTGATGCAGTCGTCGGTGATGATCAAGGACATGGAACAACTCCTGCCGTGGCGCTTGCCAGGCATGCAGAAAACGATGGCTAAATTGTGCCGGATTGACGCCCCGAGTGCACGCGGGCGCCTGGCTGGGCTGACGCGTTTACGTCTAGCGCTTGAAGCGTTCGGTCAGCGCCTCGGCCACGGCCGGGTGGACGAACTTGCTGATGTCGCCACCCAGGGCGGCGATTTCGCGCACCAGGGTCGAGGAGATAAAGGAGTATTTCTCCGACGGGGTGAGGAACAGGCTTTCCACATCCGGGGCCAGTTGGCGGTTCATGTTGGCCAGCTGGAACTCGTACTCGAAGTCCGAGACCGCCCGCAGGCCGCGCAGGAACACGTTGGCCTGCTGCTCGTGGGCGAAGTGGGCGAGCAGGGTGGAGAAGCCGACCACCTCGACGTTGGGCAGGTGCTTGGTGACTTCACGGGCCAGTTCAACGCGCTGTTCGAGGGGAAACAGAGGGTTCTTCTTCGGACTGGCAGCCACGGCAATGACGACGGTGTCGAACAGCCGCGAGGCGCGCTCGACGAGATCACCATGCCCCTTGGTGATGGGGTCAAAGGTGCCTGGGTACAACACTCGATTCATCGCGACGTCCTGAAGCAGGCCGATTGGGATGCGGATGGTAGCGCAGCAGGCGCCAACGGCCAAGCCGTTGGCTGGTGACGGGTTAGTGGTTAGTGGTTAGTGGGGAGCGGATAGGAGGAAGTGGTTAGTGGGAAGTGGCAAGTGGCAAGTGGCAAGTGTCGCTCCTACGCCAATCGCAGACTCTCCACCCCACTCCCCACTCCCCACTTTCCACTCACTAGTCACTACTTCCCCCCGGCCAGGCGCTCGGCCAATTGACTGGCCAGTTGCGCGGTCAGGCCGTAGATCGACAGCTGCGGGTTGGCGCCGATGCTGGTGGGGAACAGCGAGCCGTCGTGGATCGACAGGTTGCGCAACTGATGGTGGCGACCGAGGCTGTCGGTGACCCCGAGTTTCGGGTCTTCGCTCATGCCGCAGCCGCCCATCACATGGGCGCAGCCGAGGCGCGTGCGGTAGATCTCCAGGCTCAGGTTGTCGATCAGCTCGCGGGCCTTGGCCAGGGTCGGCACATAGTCGGCATCGGCGTGCAGCGGTAGCACCGCCTTGGCGCCGGCGGCGAACTGGATCTCGGCCATGGTGTGATAGGCGCGGCGGATGCCGTCCCAGGTGTAGTCGGTCATCTGGTAGTCGAGCACCGGGCTGCCGTCGCCGCGCAGCTCCACCTTGCCCACCGCGCTGTCGGGGTGAAAGCCGTCGCGCATAAGCGCCAGCATGACGTTGGTGTGCGGCAGTTGCTCCATGCGCAAGGCATTGTCGACGCCGAAGCGGCCCAGCAGGGTGGCGGTAATTGCCGGTTGCAGCGGCGGCACTTCGAGCTTGTAGGACATGCGCCCGGTAATGCCGTCATCCCATTGGAAGTGATCCGAGTAGATCGACTGCGGCGCGCCGTAGAAGGGGTTGATGACCTCATCGAACAGTGCCGCGGAGAAGTTCACCGTGTGCAGGAAGGTCCGCTGGCCGGTGCGCTGGTGCGGGTCCGGGGCGTCCGAGCGCATCAGCAGCGCAGGGCTGTTGATGCCGCCGCCGGCCAGGACGTAATGCTTGGCTTTGACCAGGATCTTGCGGCCGTTGGGCTGCACGCAGAGCTCGTCCATGCCCACGCATTCGATGCCGCTGACCTGGTCGCCGGTCAACAGGAGGCGCTGGGCGCGGGCCAGATAGAGCAGCTCGCCACCGTTATTCAGGGCGCCAGGAATGGTGGTGACCAGCATCGACTGCTTGGCATTGGTCGGGCAGCCCATGCCGCAGTAGCCGAGGTTCCAGCAGCCACGGACGTTACGCGGAATGACTTTCCAGTGCAGGCCGAGTTTGTCGCAGCCGCGGCGGATCACCTCGTTGTTGGCGTTTGGCGGCAAGGCCCAAGGCGCGACGCCCAGGCGCTCTTCCATGCGCGCGAACCAGGGCGCCATCTCGGCGACGCCGTGGCCCTTGACCCCGTACTCGTCGGCCCAGTGCTGCAGGGTGCCGTCGGGGGTGCGAAAGCTTGAGGTCCAGTTGACCAGGGTGGTGCCGCCCACCGCGCGGCCCTGCATGATGGTGATGGCGCCGTCCTTGCTCATCCGCCCCATGCCTTCCTGGTACAGCTCGCCGTAGGCCTCGGGCTCCTGCATCTTGAAGTCGCTGCTGGTTTTCAGCGGGCCTTTCTCGATCAGCAGCACCTTGAAACCGGCCTGGCTGAGGATTTCCGCGGTGGTGCCGCCACCGGCGCCGCTGCCGATGATGGCCACGTCGGCTTCCAGGGTCAGGTCCTGTTCCAGGCGTGAGCCGTTGTAGGTTTTCCAGCCGCTGGCAAGGCCTTCTTTAAAACTATCCGCTACAGGCATTTAAGGTGTTCTCGGTGGGGCCGTGATAAGGGTGCGGGTAAGTGGTACGCGATGGTGAGTGGTGGGAAGTGGCTAGTGGTGAGTGGGCGGTGTCGTTCGCAACAAAGAAGGTGGACTCACCGCGTCCACTCCCCACTCACTACTTCCCACTCTTCCTTATCAAATGCTGGGTGGTCCTGGGTAGCCGCAGTGCGCCCAGGCATCGGGTTGGCCATACCAGGCCAGCATCACCAGTTGCAGCAATGAGGCATGGCCCATTTTCAGCAGGCCGATGGCGCTGTTCTGCCAGCGGTCGAGAAATTGGCGAACATCGTCGGCGCTGGCATTTTCCCAACTGCCCCAGACCCCGGTCAGCGGGCCGCGGGTGATGCTCATGGCCAGCACGTCGAACAGTTGCACGGTGAGCTTGAGCATCTCCGGGCTGAAGCGGCTGAGGCTGTAGTCCATGCCGGTGATGGTTTTCTCCACCGCCGCCGGCATGGCTTCGGGCGTGACCGCCCCGGCCAGCACCACCGGGATCAGCGCGCGGAGAAAGGGCAGGTCGCTGCTGCGCAAGGTGCTCATGCCGCTGGCCGGCACGCTGGCCGAGCAGCCGCTGAGGCTTGCCGTTACGCCTGCGGTGGCCAGAAACGCCGAGCCAAACAGGCCGACCTTGAGCAGGCCGCGGCGCGACAGGCCGGCGCCGGGCAGGGTGGTGTCAGTCATAGAGAGTTCTCACCAAGGCCGATTAACGGATAAACAGTTTGTACACCAGCTTCTGGATGGCCTTGCCGTAGGGCGGGTAGATCATCCGGGCGGCGTTGAAGCGCTGCTTGATAAAGGTGCCCTTGGCGTGACTGAAGGTCTTGAAGCCTTCGTGGCCGTGGTAATGGCCCATGCCGGAGGGGCCGACGCCACCGAATGGCATGTCGTCCTGGGCCACGTGCAGCATGGTGTCGTTCAGGCACACGCCGCCGGAGTGGGTCTGCTCCAGCACGCGCTGCTGCTCGGCCTTGTTGTAGCCAAAGTAGTAAAGGGCCAGCGGCCGCGGGCGTTGGTTGATGTAGGCAAAGGCCTGTTCCAGGCTGTCGTAGGGCACGATCGGCAGCAGTGGGCCAAAAATCTCGTCCTGCATGATGGTCATCGCGTCGTTCACCTCCAGCAGCACGGCATGCGGCAGGCGGCGGCCCTGGGCCTCGGGATAGAGGTTGATGACCTTGGCGCCCTGGCTTTCGGCATCGCTGAGCAGGCCCTTGAGGCGCTGCAACTGACGCTCGTTGATGATCGCGGTGTAGTCGGGGTTGTCCTGCAGTTTTGGGTAGAAGCGGGTGACGGCCTCGCGATACGCCGCGACGAAACCGTCGACGCGGTTGCGCGGCACCAGCACGTAATCCGGGGCGACACAGGTCTGTCCGGCATTCAGAGTCTTGCCGAAGGCGATGCGCTCGGCGGCGTCATTCAGCGGCACGTCGGCGGAGACGATCACCGGCGACTTGCCGCCCAGTTCCAGGGTCACCGGGGTGAGATTTTCCGCGGCGGCGCGCATCACATGCTTGCCGATGCTGGTGGCACCGGTGAACAGCAGATGGTCGAAAGCCAGCTTGGAGAAGGCCACGCCGACTTCGGCTTCGCCCAGGGCGACGCACACCAGATCCTCGGGGAAAATCTGCCCCAGCAGGTCCTTGACCAGTTGCGAGGTGGCCGGGGTCGACTCGCTCATCTTGATCATCACCCGGTTGCCGGCGGACAGGGCGCCGACCAGCGGGCCCATGGCCAGGAACAGCGGGTAGTTCCACGGCACGATCACGCCGACCACGCCCAGGGGCTGGTAGACCACCTTGGCCGCGGCCGGCTGGAAGGCCAGGCCGACGCTGCGTCGCGACGGCTTCATCCACTTCTTGAGCTGGCCGCAGGCGTAATGAATGCCTTGCAGGCTGGGCATGATTTCCGCCAGCAGGGTTTCATCCGCCGAGCGGTTGCTGAAGTCCTGGCTGATCGCCTTGATCAAGGCATCCTGATGGCTGCTGAGCATCTGGCTCAGGGCCTTGAGCCACTGGATGCGCTGCTCGGCCGAGGGCATCGGATTGGCGCTAAAGGCGTCGCGTTGGCGGGCAAACAACTGTTGCAGCTGATCGATCTGCTGCTGCGAGTGTTGCAGGTGCTGCTGCAAGTGGGCGTTATCGGCAACCATGGGAGAGTCCTTGGCGAGGCGGAAGGAGTGACGCGCTGTGGCTGGATTTTTAGAGTAATTGCTCTATTCTGTCAAATAGCATGGCGTGCTAACGGCGCGCTGGGTAGCAAACGAAAAGTTAGTGGCCGCGCCACCGCTGGCGTAAATGCCCCGGCGCGATTGCGCAACAGCGGGCAATTGGCCGATCCTGTCGGCCTTTTAGACGCGGCCGATCCTGTCGGCGCATACCGAGTTGAAGGCTGTATGGCACCCCGGATCAAAACCCGCGAGCGCATCATTCAAGGCAGCCTGGAGCTGTTCAATGCCCAGGGCGAGCGCAGCGTGACCACCAATCACATCGCCGCCCATCTGGGGATCTCGCCCGGCAATCTGTATTACTACTTCCGCAACAAGCAGGCGATCATCGCCGAGCTGTTTGCCCTGTACGAAGGACAGGTCGAGCAGTTCCTGCGCCGCCCGCAAGGCCGCGCCCTGACGGTGGACGACAAGACCTTCTACCTGGAGGCCTTGCTGGCGGCGATGTGGCACTACCGCTTCCTCCATCGCGACCTCGAACACCTGCTGGAGGCCGACGCCGAACTGGCGCAGCGCTACAGGTTGTTTGCCCAGCGTTGCATGGTCCAGGCCAGCGGGGTTTATCAGGGGTTCGTCGAGGCCGGCATCCTGCTGATGGACCCGCCCCAGGTCGAGGCGCTGACCCTCAACAGCTGGATCATCATGACCTCCTGGGTACGCTTCCTCTGCACCACCTTCGGCAGCCACGGCGACCTCAGTCAGGACCTGCTGCGCCGCGGCATCTATCAGGTGCTGACCCTGGAAGGCGGCTATGCCAGCGCCGCGGCACGGCCAGCGATCGAAGCCCTGCAGCAGAAGCTGTTTGTGCCCCTGGACAGCCCTGTGGACGGTTCTGCCAGATGATTGGCGCCATGCATTCAATCGCGTCTTGGTGTGATACTTAAGGTATCCGGGGCTCGCCCTCGATTCGTTGTGAGAGTTGCATGTCCGATACCTTGCCGCGTGTGGCTGTGCTCAGCAGGGAGCCAGAGACGCTGCCACGCAATGGCGTAAGCCAGTTCAGCAGCCTCGACGCCTTGCTGGCCGAGCCTGCTTTCGATGTGCTGCTGCTGGATCTGCCCAGTGCCGATGCCGGCCAGGCGCTGCGCCGTTTGCGCCGCAGCGAGGCCTATTACTTCAGTCTGATTTATTGCACCCAGGAACCGGATGCCTGGGGCCTGGCGCTGGCCGACGGCAAGGCCCTGCCGAGCCTGGCGGTACTCCAGCCGTTGTGGCGTTTGTGGCGTGAACGCCTGGCGCTGTTCAACCGTGGCCGCGCCCCCGAACGTCTGGAAAGCCGCGTGCTGGCCTGGCTGTGGCTGCGCCCCAGGGCGCAGTTACGGGCGGTGTGCGATGCCAGCTGCGCCCAGCATTATCGCTACCCGCTGATCGAGGCGCTGGCCGGCGATGACGGCTTCAATGCCTTCGGCTGGCTGCAGTTGATGTTGCAGAAGGACTGGCTGGAAACCGCCGAGCTGCTCGACCGGGTGCGCCTGTGCAGTGGCTGCGGCTCCGGGCGCCTGAACTACGTGGATGTCTGCCCGGAATGCCATGCCCTGGAGATTGTTCGCCAACCGTCGCTGCACTGCTTCACCTGTGGTCATGTCGGCGCCCAGGAGGCGTTTCTCAAGGATGGCGTGCTGATCTGTCCGAACTGCTACAGCCGCCTGCGGCATATCGGCAGCGATTACGACCGGCCGCTGGAGAACTACCGTTGTCGCGCCTGCCAGGCGTTTTTCGTCGATTCGGCGGTGGATGCGCGCTGCCTCGACTGCGGCCAGGTACACAGCCCGGAGCGCTTGCGGGTGCGCGAGGTGCGGCACTTCCAGCTGTCGGAGAGCGGCCGTCTGCGTTGTCGTCAGGGGCTGGACGGCAGCACGGCTGCGGATGCCTATTTTCAGCGCCTGAACCTGACCGGCGAAGCAGGCTTCCACGAGTTGCTCAACTGGCAGTTGGCGCTGGTGCAGCGTTATGGCGAACCGGGCTTCTCCCTGCTGGGCTTGCGCGTGGACAACCTCGACCAGGTGTTCGCCGAGCTGGGCGAGATGCGCGGACATGCGCTGGTCGATGCGCTGGTCGAGCGGGTGCAGGAAATCATCCGCGATACCGACCGCTGTACCCGCAGCCGCGAGGATGTGCTGTGGATGCTCCTGCCGCGCACCCCGGCCAGCGGTCTGCAGCGCCTGCAGGCGCGTTTGCTGGAGGGCGCGCAACAGGTGCAGAACGATGCCCGTGAGCAGGTTGGCCTGCGCATGGTCGGCTTTACCGCGCCCGAGGACAGCCTGGCCGAGGAGGATGGGCCGCTGTTGCTGGCGCGCCTCAGCGCGGGCTTGAGTTAGGCCATGGAGTTTGTCGGGCAACTGGTCGATCTGCTTACCGCGCTGAGTGCGCCGGACGGTCTGTCGCGGCTGTTTCTCATGCTGTTTCCGTTCTTCCTGCTGTTCGAGCTGCCGCTCAATCTGCTGGTGATGCTCGGCGTGCTGCGCTGGTTTGCCCGTCAGCGCAGCCAGGTGCCCTACCTGTCACTGTACCGACCGCGAGTGTCGTGCATCATCACCTGCTACAGCGAGGGCATGGACGTGCAGAAGACCCTGCTCAGCCTGTGCGAGCAGACCTATCCGGGCTCGATCGAGATCGTCCCGGTGGTCGATGGCGCGGCGGTCAACCAGGAGACCCTGGCGGCGGTGCGCAACTTCAAGGTCGACCCACAGCTCTACCCGCGCCGTCACCTGCGCCCGATCGCCAAGTGGCAGCGCGGCGGCCGGGTGTCCTCGCTGAATGCCGGGCTGGCGCTGTGCTCGGGCGAGATCATCCTGGTGCATGACGGCGACACCTCCTTCGACAACAACATGGTCAGCGCCATGGTTCGGCATTTCGAAGACCCCGACGTACCGGCGGTGGCCGGCAGCCTGCGGGTGCGCAATGTCTGGACCTCGCTGACCACGGCCATGCAGGCCCTGGAATACCTGCTGTCGATCCATATGGCCAAGATCGGCCTCAGCGAATGGAACCTGGTCAACAACGTCTCCGGTGCGTTCGGCGCGTTCCGCCGCAGCTTTATCGAGCGTGCCGGCGGCTGGGATACCCACACCGCCGAAGACCTGGATATCACCCTGCGCATCAAGAGCTACTTTGGTCGCCACAAAAAGCTGCGCATTCCCTTCGAGCCGGAGGCCATCGGCCATACCGATGCGCCGGTGACCTTTCGCCAGTTCCTCATGCAGCGCCTGCGCTGGGACGGTGATCTGCTGTTTCTCTATGTGCGCAAGCACCCGGCCAGCATCACCCCGCGCCTGATGGGCTGGGGCAATTTCATCATGACCCTGATCAGTGGCTTCTTCTTCCAACTGGTGCTGCCGTTCATCATCCTCGGTTACAGCCTGTTCGCCCTGCTGGTGCTGCCCTGGCAGACCCTGGCCCTGCTCGGTGCCCTGGTCTACCTGCTGTACTTGTTGATCACCCTGCTGCTCTACCTGTGCATGCTCGGGCTGATTTCCGAGCGACCACGGCAGGATCTGCGCCTGGCGGTGCTGGTGCCGATCTTCCCGCTGTTTATGTTCATCATGCGTTGCTGGAGTGCGGTGGCGATGCTCAACGAGCTGCTGCGGCGTGGTCACGAGGAAACCAGCATGGCGCCCTGGTGGGTCATCAAGAAGGCAACGAGGTTCTGAGATGCGGGTTGTCTGGCTGACGAGTTTGGTTTTTCTGAGCCTGCCCCTGGCGGCGCAGGAGGTAACCCTGGCGCAGTTGCTGCAACGCCTCGACGCGGGGCCGGCGCTGCAGCAGGCCGCGCAGCAACTGCAGGCGGCCCAGGCCGAGCAGGCGTTGCGTGAGGCCGAGCAGGGCTGGAGTCTGTTCGGCAGCGCCAGCAACGGGGAATACCGCGACCTGGATACGCTTGGCGCGGCGGAAACCTACGACGATTACGTCGGCCAGGACTATCAGCTCGGCCTGCGCTACCCGCTGCTGGGCAGCCTCAAACGTCAGGTCGAGGCGGTCAATAGCAGTCGTTCGGCGGTGCAGCAGCAATAACTGCAGTTGGCCCTGCAACAGGCCGAACAGCGCTTGTTGCTGCGCGGCGCCTATGCCGACTGGTGGGCGGCGCAGGCCGTGCAGCAGTGGTGCGGGCAACTGCAGACCCAGGCCGACGCGGCGCAGGCCAGCCTGGATACCCGCTGGCGGGCCGGCTGGCTGCGCACCTCGGCGGCGCAGCAGCAGCAACATGCCTGGCGGGCCTTGCAGCGGCAGTGCCGTGACAGCGCGGGGCAACAGGCCGAGGCGCAGAGCCTGCTGGCACTGCTGGTGCCGCTGCCCGCCGCCGCCACGCCACGCGCCGAAGCGCTGCCCAGTCAGCCGCAGAGCCTGCCGGCCTGGCAGGGCGCGCTGACCCGCCATCCGCGCCTCAGTCAGCGCGAGCAGGCCCTGCAACTGGCCGACGAGCAGCGCGGCAGTCGCTGGTACGACAGCGTCGACTCCAGCTTCAGCCTGGCCCAGTCGCTGCAGAACCGTAACGACTACCGGCGCAGTGGCGATGGCCTGGTGGCCAGCCTGGCCTTTGCCATGCCCTTCGATTTGCTCGGTGCCGATCAGGCCCGCCGGCGCCTGGGCGAGGCCAATTACCAGGTGGCGCAGCAGGCCCTGGCGGCCGAGCAGCAGCAGTTGCAGTTCAGTGTGCTCAAGGGCCTGCGCGCCTACCGGCAGAGCCTCGATGCACTGCAGGCCAGTCTGGAGCGCGTGCAGCAGACCGAGCAACTGTGGCGCGAGCGCCAGGCACGCCGTGCGGTCGATGGCGAGGACGGCTTGTTGGCGCTGCTGGCGGCCGGGCAGGGCCATCAGGCCGCACTGCTTGGGCGCATCCAGGCCTGGCATGCGGCCTGGCTGCGCGAGGCCGAGCTGCGTTTGCTGCTCGACGATCAGGCCGAGCTGGAGCCCTTGCTGGGTGATGGCCGTCTGCACTGGCCATCTGCAACGGATGCTGGGGTGAGCGCCTGGAGCCAGGGCGTGTATATCTGGGACAGCCGCGCCCTGCTCGATCCGCAGCGCCGCGCGGGCGAACTGCAGCGCCTGCAGCGCAGTGGCCTGCGGCAGTTGTATGTCGGCCTCAGCGCGGCCCAGGTGCGCG
Organism: Pseudomonas sp.; assembly: GCA_036835505.1. Taxonomy (GTDB): domain Bacteria; phylum Pseudomonadota; class Gammaproteobacteria; order Pseudomonadales; family Pseudomonadaceae; genus Aquipseudomonas. The sequence continues at coordinate 5,098 of DAITLT010000012.1, read as the reverse complement.
CCGAGGACGGCAGCGTCGCGGCGCTCAAGGCCCTGCTGCAGGCGGCAGAGCCCCTGGGGCTGCAGGTCAGCCTGCTGCTCGGCGAGCCGAGCTGGATGACCCCGCAGGGCCGGCCCGAGCTGCTGCGTCTGCTTGAGCGCTACCGTCAGCTGCCGTTTGCCGGCCTGCACCTGGATCTGGAGGTCGAGCAGCTGGGCTGGCCGGTGCCGGCCGAGCGCCTGCAGCAGTGGCTGGAGACCCTGGCGGCGGTGGCCCGGCACAGCCCCTGGCCGCTGGCGATCTCCAGTCACCCGCGCTGGTTCGAGGCGCCCGCGGCCGATGCGCCTTGTGTCCCCTGCGCGCTGGAACCGGTCGAACAGATCAGCCTGATGATTTATCAGCGTGATCCGCAGCGCAGTGCCGCGGCCATCAAGACGATTGCCGCGCGCTGGCCGCAGTTGCGCTTTCGCCTGGCGCAGAGCGTCGAGCGCAAACTGCAGGGCAAGCTGAGCTGGAAAGGCGCCAGTGCCGCGCAACTGCAAAGCCAGGTCACGGCCTGGCAGCCCGAGCTGGCGGCCGCCGGGATCAGCGGTATCGACTGGCAGGACTGGCAGGACTATCCGCAATAGGACTTTCGATGAAGATTCGCTTTAACAGTGACAAGGAACGCAACCCCACCCAGGACGCGGGCCTCAAGGTGCTCTACGCGCCCGGCAAACGGGTGGCCTTCCGCCTGCGCTGGTACCTGATCCTGCTGCTGATCAGCAGTCCGCTGCTGTGGTTCTTTGGCCGCCTGGGGCTTGGCTACCTGCGGGTCGAGGCGCCGGCGCAGATCGAGGTGCCGGTGCTCGAGCTGCGTGCCCGCGAGGCCGGCACGGTGGCCGAGCTGTGGGTCAAGGCGGGCGATGCTGTGCAGCCGGGCCAGCGCTTGCTGAGTCTGGACAATCCCGAGTGGCGCCTGCGCATCCAGCAGTTACAGCCGGGCGAAACGCCCGTCTCCGCTTCGCCGTCGAGCGAGGCGCTGCAACTGCAGCAGCGCGCCATCGAACTGGCCCGCCAGCGGGTCAGCCAGGTTCAGGCGCTGCTGGTCCAGGGTGCGGCCACCCGTGGCGAGCTGCTCAGCGCCCAGGCCGAATTGAATAGCCAGCAGCAGGCTCTGCTCGATCTGCAGGCGCGCCTGCGCGCCCAGCGCAGCCAGGCCGAGGGTGATCCGCTGCAGTTGTTGCGTGAGGATCGTGAGCGGCAGTGGCTGCAGTCGCGCCTGGACGCTCTGCAGTTCAGCGCCAGTGAAGAGGGACGGGTCGCCGAGGTGCTGGTCAGCATCGGCGAGAATGTCGGCCCCGGCACCCTGCTGCTGCGTCTGGAGCGCTCTGCCGAGCCGCTGCTGCTGATTTATCTGGAGCCGCGCTTTGCCGCGTATGCCGCGCCAGGCCAGGCGCTGAGCGTGCGCATGCCCGATGGCAGCTGGCGTTCTGCCCGCGTGCTGCAGGCGGCCGACAGCGCGCGACGCCTGCCGGCGGGGATGCAGAAGCCCTTCACCGTCAGCCAGTTGGGCCTGCTGGTGCCGGCCGAGTTCGAGCAGCCGTTGCCGCCGCTGTGGCGGGTCGATCAGTTGCCGCTGAAGGTGCGCTTCCCGCACGACTGGTCGCGCTTCATCGGGCTGGATGACTGATTGGCCAGCCACTGCGGAATGCGCCGCTCCAGGTAAAACCCCGGTGTGCGCAAACTGCCGTCGATAAAGCCGACATGCCCGCCGTGCTGATGCAGCTCCAGGGTGGTGCAGGGCGCCAGCTCGCCGGGCTCGGGCACGCTGTGACGGAACACGAAGGGATCGTCGGCGGCCTGGATCAGCAGGGTCGGCACGCGGATCGCGCCCAGGTAGAAACGGCTGGAGGCGCGCCGGTAGTAGTCGTCGGCGTCGGCGTAGCCATGCAGCGGCGCGGTGATCTGGCCGTCGAAATCCCAGAAGGTGCGCATGCCGTCCAGCGGCCCCAGTTGCTCCAAGATGCTCAGGTTCTGACTCGCACCGGCGGCGGCGAAGCAACGTTTCTTGGCCTGCACGTAGGCCGTTAGCTCGCGCATAAAGTGCGCCTGATACACGCGGGAAAAGCCCAGGCCGATGCGCTCGGCGCAGTGGTCCAGGCGAAACGGTACCGACACCGCCACCGCCGCCTGCAGGCCGGAGTGCTCGCCCGTCTCGCCCAGGTACTTGAGCAGCACATTGCCGCCCAGCGAATAGCCCGCCGCATACAGCGGTGCTAGCGGCCGTGCGGCTTGCAGGTGGGCGATGACCAGGCCGAGGTCGTCGCTGACCCCGGAGTGGTAGCCGCGTGGCAACAGGTTCGGCTCACCGGAACAGCCGCGCCAGTTCAGCGCCACGCAGGCAAAGCCTTGCGCGGCCAGGGCCCGTTGCTGGCCGAGGATGTAATGGGAGCTGGAGGAGCCGGTCAGCCCGTGCAGCAGCAACACCAGCGGCGCCTCGGCATCGTGCGGGCCGTGCCAGTCCAGGTCGATAAAGTCGCCATCGGCCAGCCACAGCCGCTCGCGCGTGCGCTCCAGGGTGACGGGCGCGCGCAGAAACGACGCCCAGAGGGTTTGCAGGTGGGCGCCGGGCAACCACCAGGCGGGTTTGAAAGTCGGGTTGATCAATTAGCTAAACCACTCAGTGCGTCGCCAAAGCAGGCCCGCCCGGCGTGGATATGTTCGATGCTTGCTGTGCTCAAGCTGCCCGGCACTGGCAGACGGAAGCGCCAGACCTTGGCGGCGATGGCGTGGCGAGTGCTGCTCAAGAGGCTTGATTCACCAGCGCCTGCCCGGTTGGTGTCAGGCGATATTTTTGCAAGCGGCTGGCCGGCTTGTCCGGCACGGTGTAGGCAATCAGCCCGGCGGCCAACGCCGGATCGAGGTAGTTCTGGCGAAAGGTCGGGCGATGGCGAATACCCAGACGCTCGCGCAAGGTCGTTGCCGAGAGCGTTTCGCCCGAGGCCAGCGCGTGCAGCAGCCGCGCCACCTGCTCGTTCGACTGGGTCGCTGACTGGGTCGCTGACGCTGGCGGCGAGCCTGTTGCAGAGCCCGTTAGCGCCGGTAAAACAGCGCTTATGTTGGCGGCTGGCGGCAGCATCACCGCCACCCGGAAGATCGACTCCTCGCTTAGGATCGGGTCCTGCCCACCAAAGGCGCGGGCGTACTTGAACAGGTTGCGCACCCCCGAACCCAACTTGTGCAGGGTATTGACCAGGCCCTTGCGGATTTGCGTCACCGCCTCGGGGGCAATTCCGCTGATGCTGCCATCGTTGGCTGCGCCCAGCACCAGAGTGCCGCCGCGCTGGTTGAGAAAGGCGCAGATGGTTTCGTACACATCGCGGTTTAGCGCCTCGCGGGCACGCTTGAACTCGACTGTTGGCCCTTCACCGCCATGGAGCAGACGCGAGAGATGTTCAGGAGTCATGACCAAACCTCATTGGCAGGGGGCGCGCAAAGTCTGTAGGAGCGAGCTTGCTCGCGATCTGTCGCAGCGTAAAAGCATCGCGAGCAAGCTCGCTCCTACAACAGATGCGCGGGATCTAACGTAGAAATCCAAGTTCAAACACTTGCGGCTGCAGCTTTTCGCTGCGGGCTTGCTGGCGTTGGCTGTAGAGGCTCATGGGCGGACTCAATCAAATACGAGATGCGGATGCTTGCCGCTGTTGCTGGGTTACGCCGTTGCGCGGCTAACCCACCCTACAAAAGCGCAGCCTTGCAACAGCCTGGGGTTATACCGTGCGTTCCCACAGCGCGTAATACACCTGGCCGGCCTTCTGTTCGCGGTGCAGGCGCCAGTTGCCGGGCAGGCCGAGGCTGGAGGGCGGGTTTTCGCTTTCGGTGTAGACCCAGGCGTCGCTGGCCAGCCAGCCCTTTTCTTCCAGCAGGGTGCAGGCCGGCAGCAGCAGGCCTTGGCTGAACGGCGGGTCGAGGAACACCAGGTCAAAGGGTGTCGCGGGCTGTTGTTCCAGGTGGCGCAGGGCGTCGGTCTGCAGCAGTTGGCCGTTGTCGCAGCGCAGGGTTAGTAGGTGGCCGCGCAGGCTGTTGATGGCCGCGCTGTTGAGGTCCAGGGCCAGGGCGCTGCCGGCGCCGCGCGACAGGGCTTCGAGAAACAGTGCGCCGCTGCCGGCGAACACATCCAGCACCTTGGCGCCTTCGACGTAGGGCGCCAGCCAGTTGAACAGTGTTTCGCGCACGCGGTTGGGCGTGGGGCGCAGGCCGTGGGCCATGGGGAAGTTGAACTGGCGCGAGCGCCATTGGCCGCCAATGATCCGCAGCTGGCCTTGGCCGCCGTGGGCGGGGACGGCTTTGTGCGAGGGGGTACGAGTGCGCATCAGTGCTCCGGGACGCCAGTAGGTTGTGCGCTGGGCCGCGCAGTGGGTGGCGGCAGGGGTTGCTGCGCCACGGTTGGGCCGGCGCTGACGATCAGCATGGCTGCGGGATTGAGGTGTTTGGCCATGGCGGTTCTTACCTGCTCGACGCTGAGCGCCTGGATTTGCGCCATGAAGTCTTCCAGGTAGCTCAGCGGCAGGTCGTAGAAGCCCATCGAACCCAGTTGGCCGACGATGTCGGCGTTGCTCGCGGTGGACAGCGGGAAGCTGCCGGCCAGTTCGCGTTTGGCGTCGTCCAGCTCCTTCTGCGTCGGGCCGTTGGCCAGATAGTCACGCAGGATCTCCTGCACCAGGGTCAGGGCGCCTTCGCTGAGTTCGGCGCGGGTCTGCAGGTTGATCATAAATGGCCCGCGCGCCTGCATGGCGCTGAAGCCGGAGTAGATGCCGTAGGTCAGGCCGCGCTTCTCGCGCACCTCTTCCATCAGGCGGGTGCCGAAGCCGCCGCCACCGAGGATCTGGTTGCCGATATACAGCGCCGCATAGTCCGGTTCGCGGCGGTCGATGCCGAGCTGGGCGAGCAGCAGATGGGTCTGCTTGGACGGATGCTCGATATGCTGGCGGCCGGTTTTCGGCAGCAGTTCGACGAGGGCATAGCGCGTGCTCGGGTAGCGGTCCACCGCCTCGGGCAGTTCGACGGTCGCCAGGCGACGGTATTCGGTCAGCGCCGGCAGCGCGGGCAGGTAGAGGTCGGTGGTGACCGGCTGGAT
>DAITLT010000011.1:0-23287 GCA_036835505.1 Pseudomonas sp. | reverse complement strand
GGTTCTTCTTGATCAGATGGCCGGCCAGCGGCTCGATCCAGTCCGGCTCGATCTTCGCCACCTGGCGCGCATACAGCTTGGTGGTTTCCACCAGCTCGGCGGTCATCAGCCATTGCGGACGCTTCTTGCCCAGCCCCGAGGATGGATGAATCCAGAAACGCCGCTGACGGGCGCCGAGGTAGTCGCCCTCCTCGGTCTTCTGGCCGATCTGGCTAAGCAGGCCGGAGAGAATCGCCTGGTGTACGCGAGCGTAATCGACGCTGCGTTGCTGGGACTCGTCCAGCGGCTTGGCGCTCTGCTCTTTGTGGGAGCGAGCGTGCTCGCGATCCTGCGGATTGGATGTCTGATCGACGGCACGCTGATCGCGAGCACGCTCGCTCCTACCCGGGCCGGCAAATAGCTGCAGCTCCTTGCAGATCAAGCTGAGCTGGCGATGGGAGTCGCGCCATTCGCGAAGACGCAAATAGTTGAGGAAGTTCTTCCGGCACCAACTGCGCAAGGCGCTGGCGCCCAGACCTAAGCGCTGCTCCTCGAAGCCGCGCCACAGATTGACCAGCGCGGCGAAGTCGGAATCGACGTCTTTCCACTGCGCATGGGCCTGGTCGGCGGCCTGTTGACGCTCCGGTGGGCGCTCGCGCACGTCCTGCACCGACAGCGCACTGGCGATGATCAACACCTCCTGCAGACTGCCCTGCTTGGCGCCTTCCAGCAGCATGCGGCCGAGGCGCGGATCGACCGGCAGACGCGCCAACTGGCGACCGAGCGGGGTCAGCTGGCCTTCGCGATTGACCGCCGAGAGCTCCTGCAACAGGTTGAAGCCGTCGCTGATGGCCTTGCCGTCCGGCGCCTCGATAAAGGGAAACTGCTCGATGGCGCCGAGACGCAGATGGAGCATCTGCAAAATCACCGCCGCCAGGTTGGTGCGCAGGATTTCCGGATCGGTAAACGCCGGCCGGCCGTTGAAATCCTCCTCGCTGTACAGGCGCACGCAGATGCCCGGCTCGACCCGTCCGCAACGGCCTTTGCGCTGATTGGCGCTGGCTTGCGAGACGGCCTCGATGGGCAAACGCTGAACCTTGGCGCGGTAGCTGTAGCGGCTGATGCGCGCTGTGCCGCTGTCGATCACGTAGCGAATGCCTGGCACCGTCAGCGAGGTTTCGGCGACGTTGGTAGCCAGCACGATCTTGCGCCCTGGCCGCGATTGGAAAATTTTCTGCTGCTCGGCCGGCGACAGCCGCGCGTACAGCGGCAGCACTTCGGCGTGCTTGAGGTTGGCCTTGCGCAGCAAATCGGCGGCATCGCGAATCTCGCGCTCGCCAGGCAGGAACACCAGCACGTCGCCGGGGCGCTTGCCTGCGCTGCGCTCGAACGCAGCGAACTCATCCAGCGCCCGCAGAATCGCCTGATCGACGCTGAGGTCGTCTTCCAGGGTTTCGCCGTTCTCGTCTTGCTCACCGAGCAGCGGCCGGTACCAGGTCTCGACCGGGAAGGTGCGACCGGACACCTCGACAATCGGCGCATCGTTGAAGTGCGCAGAAAAACGCGCCAAGTCGATGGTCGCCGAGGTGATGATCAGCTTCAGATCGGGGCGGCGCACCAGCAGGGTTTTCAGGAAGCCGAGGAGGAAGTCGATGTTCAGGCTGCGCTCATGGGCCTCGTCGACGATGATCGTGTCGTACTTTTCCAGGTAGCGGTCGTGCTGGGTTTCCGCCAACAGAATGCCGTCGGTCATCAGTTTGATCAGGGTGCTGTCGGTGCTCTGGTCTTCGAAACGCACTTGATAGCCGACCAACCCACCAAGCGGCGTGTTCAGCTCCTGCGCCACCCGCGTGGCCACGCTGCGCGCGGCGATACGGCGCGGCTGGGTATGGCCGATCAGGCCATGCACGCCACGGCCCAGTTCCAGGCAGATCTTCGGCAGCTGAGTGGGCTTGCCCGAACCGGTCTCGCCGGCAATCACCACCACCTGATGCTTGGCGATGGCCGCCTTGATCTCGTCGCGCTTGGCGGCAATCGGCAGGCTGTCGTCGTAGCGAATCGATGGAATGCTCAAGCGTCGCGCCTCGACCTTGGCGCAGGACTGCTGCAGGCGCTCGGCCCACTGCGCCTGCTTGAGCGCATCGGGATGCTTGCGCAACTCGTGCAACTGCCGGCGCAGCTTGTGCCGATCCCCGAGCAGGGCCAGCTCGACGGATTTGTGCAGGGTATCGAAGACGGCAGTTGAATCAGTCATCAGGCAATCGCGGGCAAATTGAACAGGGCGGCGATTGTCGCAGATTTAGCCCCCAGGCGGCGCGCCGAGCCTTGCGTGGACGCCTGGCGCTAAGGTCTGTTGCCGACCTGCGGGGCGGCGGTATTGGCCACCCACTCCCACCACTCGTGCTGGCCTTCGGCGGCGTTGGCTTGGCTGCGGTGGATGTCCCAGGTCACCAGGAACTCGGGATTGAGCATGTCCATGCCGCTCTCGCCGTGCCGGTAATGACCGGGGGCGGCACGAAACCAGGCATCCAGGTTGGGCGGCAGGATAAAGATCGGCTGCGCCACGCCAGGGTCGCGGTGCTGCAACTGCACCCCGATGCCCTGCTCCTTGTCGACACTCACCACTGCTCCGCAGCATTGGCTTTGCTTGAGCGGCGCGCCGTCCAGACCAAAGTAGCGCAGGCCGATGACGCAGGTTTTACCCAGTAACGCTTCTAACTGCATGGTCAATATCCAAAAAGCAGGGTGGGTTAGGAGCAACGCGGCGTAACCCACCGCTGAACTCAACGACGCCGGCAATGGTGGGTTACGCCTGCGGCTAACCCACCCTACCAAAGCCTGATTCCGAGTGCGCTGGGGCGCCAATCAATGGCGCAACGGCGCCACACCCACTTGCGGCATATTGGCCAGGCCGATGTCGCGGGCGTGTTGTTCAAACCCTTTGTTCTTCCAGAAGAACGCGCCGGGCATGGTGGTCGGGATCACCAGCACATAGAACAGCGCGCGGCTGACCAGGCTGGTCAGCACCAGCACGCCACCGACCAGCAACCAACCGAGCAGGCTGAACAGCCCGGCGTTATCGAGCAGCAACAGGCTCGCCAGCAAGCCCGTGGCCAGCAGCAGGTTGAGGCCCAGCAGCAGATTACGGGCGATAAAGGTTTTGCCGAAGGTGCTGTTCTGGATGTAGTAGGCGGCGCCGCCTTCATGCTCGGCGCGGCCCATGGCCTTGGCATGCGCCCAGTGACCGACGGCCTCGACCGCCAGGCCGAGGGTCAGCACCAAGGCGCTGACTTGCAGCACCACCTGGTAGCTTTCGCCCAGCAGGGCCAGGGTCGGGATCATCACCAGGGCGGCGATAAGTGTGCCGAGCGACAACATGCTGCCAAAGAACGCCGTGCCGACCTGCCAGTGATCCCAGAACGGCCGCGCCTTGATCCGGTAGCAACGGTTCATGTAGTACAGGCCGATCAGGCTGGCCGGCACCGCCAGGGCGCCAAACACAGTGGCCAGGCTGGCGCTGCTGGCCGGGCTGATCAGGCTGGCAATCTCAGTGCCAAACAGCGCGGCAAACAGCGTCTGCAGCAGGTCATTGGCCGGCAGGCTGAACAGGATATGCAGGCCCAGGGTCGCCATGAAGATGGCGATCCCCAAGCCCTCACGGGAGACCGGCGAATGGCGCAGATTGTTGAAGCCACGGTAGAAGCGCTTAGGCTTGCCCAGGTGCATGGTCGACATAAACAGGCCGAAGGCCACCATCAAAAAACACAGGCCGGCCAGCGGCACATACAGCAGCGACTGGCTAAAGCGCTGGAACTCGCTCAGACCCAGTTGCGTGGCCAGGAAGACCAGGGCAAAGGCCCCTGCCGCCGCCTGGGTGGCCAGGGTAAACAGCACCAGGGGGTTCTCCTTGGAGCTTAAGCGCGCCAGGTTCCAGTGCCGGTTCTTGCCCTGCTTCTGGTCGATGGCCGGACGATAACGGCCCTGCTCATCCTTGTGATATTTGACCGGCATGGAGTCGGTGCGGGTCAGCTCATCCGGCAACTGCTTGATCTGCTGGAAGCGGATGTTCGGGTGGGTGATGGCCGGGTCCGGGAAGCCGGGAATCTCCGCCCGCGCCTGCTCGCGATTGGCCGGTACGTTCTCGATCACGCCGAAGTCCAGGGCGTTACCCACGCAGGCCGAGACGCAAGCCGGCTTGAGGCCGACCTCCAGGCGATCGACGCACATATTGCACTTGGACACCTGGCCTTTGACCGGGTCCAGCTGTGGCGCGTTGTACGGGCAGACCCAGGTGCAGTAGCCGCAGCCGAAGCAGGTTTGCGGGTCCTGCAGCACGGCACCGTATTCGACGTGCTTGGTGTAGGCGCGGGTCGGGCAGCCCTTCAGGCACACCGGGTCGTCGCAGTGGTTGCAGGCCATGGAGATGTTCATGCGCTTGTAGTCGGGGTAGCTGCCGCCCTCGACATAGCCCACCGAGCGGAACGCCAGATGCGCCGGGTTGTTGTTCTTCTCGCTGCAGGCCGCCTCGCAGGCGTGGCAGCCGATGCAGTTGTCGGCGGTGAAGAAGAAACCGTGCTGCTTGTTGCGATTGGGGTTGCTGCCCACCGCCGGGTTTTCGTTGATAAACAGCGAGCGGCCCAGGGGCAGCTTGTGCTCGGTGAGATCGAGCAGGTCGATCAACTGGCCGTAGCGGTTGCGCTCGGCAATCGGCTGCTCGGGCAGAAAGGCGTAGGGCTGCTCCTCGGTACGCAGCGCCCAGATGCTCGCGTCGCTGTCTGGCTCGGCAGGCGGCACAAACTGGATCGGCGTGAGCCACTGCTCGGTGCAGGTGGCAACCGGGCTGTTCTCGGAATCTCTGGTCAACATAATCGGGCTCCCGGTCGGTCAGAACGCACGGCGTTCGAGGTTGAGGCGTGCGGCTTCTTGCTGGTCGATCAGCTCGACACGCACGGCGTTCTGCTTGAAGGCCGGCTGGCGTGAATGGGGGTCGAGCAGGCCCAGGGTCAGGCGGTTAACGCAGTCGTGAAAGTGGAACGGCACAAACAGCATGTCGCGGCCGACCCGCTGGGTCAGTTGCACCATCACCAGCGCATCGCCGCGCCGGCTGACCAGGCGCACATAGCTCTGGTGGGTGATGCCCAGCGCCTGCGCGGCGTCCGGGTTCATCTCCATATAGGGGGTGGGGCTGAACTTGTTGCAGTTGCCGATCTTGCCGGTGCGGGTACGGGTGTGGAAATGCTCGACCACCCGCCCGGAGTTGAGCCAGAACGGGTACTCGCTGTCCGGGCATTCGTTGTTGTTGAAGAAGCGCACCGGAATCAATTTGGCGCGGCCATCGTCGGTCTGGAACTGACCATCGCTGTACAGCCGGCGCGCGCCGATAAAGTCCTGACGGCGCTGCATGTCAAAGCTCAGCAGCGGGCCGATGGCGGCCTCATCCAGCTGCGCCTGGGCCTCGCTGTAGGGCCACTGGATGCCGCGCGCCGCCTCGATGCGAGCGTAGCTCATGCCGGAAATATCCAGGGTGCGACCCTTGCCCTTGGACAGTTCACGCATCTCCTCGAACGCGCCCTCCGGGGTCTGCGGGAAATGGATGTTATTGCGCTCGCTGAAGCGCTTGGCCATCTGGTTGAAGATCCAGAAGTCCGGCTTGGAGTCGGCATAGGGCGGCAACACGTTGCGCGTCAGGTTGACCCGCCGTTCGGTGTTGGTGTGGCAACCCTCCTTCTCCGCCCACACGGCGGCGGGGAAATACACATGGGCGTACTGGGTGGTTTCCACGTCCGCATAGACGTCCTGCACCACCAGAAATTCGAGCTTCTCCATGGCCTTGCGAATCCGTGGCTGGTTGGCCATGGAGGTCATGGGGTTGGTCGCCACCAGCCACAGGCCCTTGATCTCGCCGGTTTCGATGGCCGGGAAGATGTCGGTCTGGCTCAGGCCGCGCGCCGGCGGGAAGAAATCCGCATCAATGCCCCAGAAATCCGCCACGCGCTTGCGGTCCTTGTCCTTTTCCAGCAGCCGATAGCCCGGCACACCGGAACAGGATGACCACTCGCGGGTGCCCATGGCGTTGCACTGACCGGTGATCGACAAGCTGGTGCCGCCCGGTTTGCCGATATTGCCGGTGACCAGATTGAGGTTGTTGATATTGACCACGCCATCCGAGCCATGGGTGGACTGGTTGATGCCCATGGTCCAGATGCTCATGGCCGCCGGCGCCTTGGCGTACAGTCGGGCCACGGTGCGGATGCGATCCTCATCGATGCCGCAGATGTGCTGGGCGGTCTTGGGGTCATAGTCGGCCACCAGCGCGCGCAGCGCGTCGATGCCGCTGGTGTGCGCGGCGATATAGGCATCGTCCTGCAGGCCTTCATCGAAGATCACATACAGCATCGCGTTGATCAGCACGGTATCGGTGCCAGGGGTGATCGGCAGATGGATGTCGGCGAACTGCGCCAGCATGGTCACCCGCGGGTCGATCACGATCAGCGGGAACCTGCGCTTCTCCAGCGCCTCCTTCAGGCGCCAGTAGATGATCGGGTGCTGTTCGGGCAGGTTGGAGCCAAACGCCAGCAGGCAGTGGGTGTGCTCGAAATCGTCGTAGCAACCGGGCGGGCCGTCGCTGCCGAAGCTGCGCTTGTAGCCGGACACCGCCGAGGCCATGCACAAGGTCGTGTTGCCGTCGTAGTTGTTGGTGCCGATCTGCCCGCGCACCAGCTTGCCCAGGGTGTAGAACTCCTCGGTGAGCAACTGGCCGGTCGAGACCACGGCGAAGGCATCGCGGCCGTATTTCTGTTGGATGTCCTTGATCTTGGCCGCCGTGGTATCCAGCGCGGCGTCCCAACTGGTCGGCTGGAATGGCAGATGGGCCTTGTCGCGCGCCAGCGGCACCGTGCCGCGCCCTGGCGATTCGAACAACTCGTGTTCCAGCAGGCCCTTGATGCACAGCTTGCCGCGATTGACGTCGGCGCCGGCATGCCCGCGGCTGGTGACGATGCGCCCGTCCTCGCCCAGCCCCAGCTCAATGGCGCAGCCGGTGGAGCAGTAATTACAGGTGGTGTACTTCCACTGCTTAACCGCCTTGCTGGGGATGACGATGGGCTTGCGATGTTTGCGGCCAAAGATCATGGCGTGTCCTACTGATCGCTGTCTGGGCAGCGTTAAGGGGTTTTTTGTGCCGGTGCAGCAGACGCACCGGACACAGCTCTAACGCCCTATCAGCAAAAATCACGCCGCATTTGCGCAAAATCGACAAACAAGCACCAGACAACCACTCAAAGCGCCTTGACCACGGACAATTCCAGCGCCGCACCGCTCATTTATTTACAGCCCAAACGAGCCCAGCCGGCGCCACGGCCGATCTGCCGTGCGCCAAAACATGGCACGCCAGCCAGCAATGGTGCGCAAACCAGACGAATGCCGCGAGCGAGCGCTCGGGCGATGCCGATCAAGTAGGCGGATAAAGTCCGGGAGCGAACGCACAGGGCAACCCACGTGACTAGCACCAACACCGCACCGCCTTAAGCCCACCGCATTGGCCAGACGGACGGCGCTAGAACGCCTTGTCGCGATACACCTCTTCGCCACCGAGCAGGGTCCAGAGCACCCGAGCCTTAGCGATCTGGGAAACCGGCAAGTCGAAGATGTTTTTATCCAGCACCACCAGGTCGGCCTGCTTGCCCACCTCCAGCGAGCCGGTGTCTTGCTCCTGGCGCAGGGTATAGGCGGCATCCAGGGTGTAGGCCTTAACCGCCGCCTCCAGGCTTGGCAGGCTGCGCTCACCCAGGCTCAGGGCGTTTTGCATGATGCCCAGGGGTGAGAGCGGATTGACGTCCCAGTCGGAGCTTAAGGTCACCCGCGCGCCGGCGTCATACAGTTCGCGCATCGGCAGCATCTTGTAGGCGCGCGCGCCGATGGTCGGCACGTTGTCTTTGAGGAAGGACGGAGTGAAATAGGGGCTGGGCTGGAAGTCGGCGATCACATTCAGCTGCTTGAAACGCGGGATGTCGTCGTTATCCACCAGTTCAACGTGGGTGATGCGATGGCGGCCCTGACCGTCGGTGGCGTCGATGGCGTCCAGGGCATCGCTAACCGCCTGATCACCGATGGCGTGGATATGCATACCGAAACCGACCTTGGCCAGCTCGCGGCTGTAGCGTTCCAGGCGCTCGGGACTGAAGTAGTACAGGCCGTTAGGCTCAACACCCGCCAGGCTCTGCTGATAGGGTTTTTGCAGCCGTGCCGTGGTGTTATGGATGATGCCATCGACATAGAATTTGATCTGCGTAACGCGCAGCAGGCTGTCCTCGGAGCCTTCGTCATACATGGCTTTGAGCTCGGCCAGTTGCTCGTCATCATCCAGCCCTGGATAAGCCCACAGCCCGAGCACGGTGCGCGCCGTCAATTCATCGTTTTTCGCCGCTCGCTGCCAGGCTTCCATATGCCCGCGCCGCCAGAACACCCGCGCATCGGCCACCGAGGTGATGCCGTTCTGGGCCAGTTCTTCCTGACCGTCCAGCACCGCCTGGTAGTAAATGTCCTGCAGCGCCTTGGACGGCGGCAATGCCTGATCCAGCGCTAAGTCACCGGCGTTATCCAGGACCACGCCGGTGGCCTTACCCGCTGCGTCACGCAGAATGACTCCACCCGCCGGATCGGCCGTATCCTCATCAATGCCGGCCAACTGCAAGGCCCTGGAGCTGAGCCAGTAAGAGTGCGAGGTCTCCTCCATGATCGCCACTGGGCGATCGTCGATGACGCCATCGAGCAGTTCACGCGGGTTTTGCCCGGCCGCCAGCAAGGCATGCAAAGCAAACCCCGAACCCAGCAGCCATTCGCCCTCGGCATCTGCCGCACAGGCTTTTAGAGCGCTAAGCCATTGCGGAACCTCATCCTCGGGACTTAGTTCGCAACCATCCTGCGCCTCGGATGAGGCGTCCAGCACGTGGGCATGGCTGTCCTGAAAGCCCGGCAGCACCAGCCGGCCCTCGAGGTCGAGGGTCTCGGTCTGATCATCGACATGCTCGGCCACATCGTCATCTGAGCCTATGGCGACAATCCGCCCCTGCTCATCGATCAGCATGGCACTGGCCCAAGGCTGATGGTTATTGACAGTGTAAATCTTGCCGTTATGCAGCAAGCGAGAATCGGCTTGGACGCTAACGGCCAGGCCGCCCGCCAAGAGCCCGCAAGCCGCGAGCAAGAATGTACGACGCATGGGCAATCCCTCCGCAACACAAGCCATGGTTGAACCTATTGGCTGACGACAAAGCCCCATGCCGGCAGCGCGCGTCACACGCAGTACAGCATGTAACAAGGCGCTGAGCCGGGGCGACGGCCACTCACACCGCCGGCAGGTTCTTGCTGACGCAGTGAATGCCGCCACCGCCGGCGGCGATCGGGTCGATATTTACCTGCACCACCACACGCCCCAGATACAGCTTGGCAAGCAAGTCCTTGGCGTATTTGTCGGCCGCCGCGTCACCGAACTGCGGCACGATTACCGCGCCATTGACCGGCAGGTAGTTGATATAGCCGGGGGCGAAGTCCGGATTGTTCTGGGTGTAGACGTTGCTGCGCAGCTTCAGGGGTGGCGGCAGGGTGTGGACCTGCAGCTTGTTGCCATCGGCATCGGTGGCGGCCTTGAGAATCTCCAGGTGCTTGCGCGTCACCGCGTAGTCATAGGAATTCGGGTCGTTGTCGAGGTTGGCGATCACCACGCCCTTGCTGGCAAAGCGCGCGTAGAAATCCACATGGGCGTCGGTGATGTCCTTACCCTTGATGCCCGGCAGCCAGATGATCTTGCGCAAGCCCAGATTGGCCTTCAGCTCGGCCTCGATCTGCGCACGCGTCCAGCCCGGATTGCGGTTGCTGTTGACCCAGCAGCTCTCGGTGATGATCGCCGTGCCGAAACCATCGATCTCGATGCCGCCGCCCTCGCCGGTCAGTTGGCTGCTGATATAGGTGGCATTGGTCTGGTAACTCAGCTCATCGGCCACCAAAGTGTCATTGGCGTGGGCCTGCTTGTTGCCCCAACCGTTGAAGTTGAAGTCCACCAGGCCACGGCCGCCCTGCTCGTCCACCACGAAGCAGCCGCCGTAATCGCGCATCCAGATGTCATCCAGCGCCACGCTGATGAACCTGATGTTGCGGGTGCCGCACTTGCTCTTGGCCTGCGCCAATTGCGCCGGGCGACAGAGCACGGTCACCGGCTGGTACTTGGCGATGGTCTTGGCCAGCAGGGCAATGGTGTTATTGACCGCGCCGGCCCAGTCGGCCCAGATCGATGAGGAGGCGGCAAAGGCGAGAAACACCCGCTCCTGCAGTTCGTTTTCATCGGGCATATACCAACTGCCCGCCAGCGCGGCACGCACCTGTTGGGCGTTCAGGCCCAAGCCCATGGCAACGGCGGCGCCCAGACCGGCGACGGCGCCCAACTGCTTGATAAAGTCGCGACGTGTAGACATCGGTTAACCCTCGGTTCTCTTGCGATTGGCCGCGCATCGGCAGCCTGTTGGCGCCCTACTGAACGCGGCTGGTCTTGAATTGGGTCCAGGCCCGCATCCGCGCGCGCATGTCCCGTTGGGGGATGTCCTTACCGGGGATCAGCCGCTCATAGGTGGCCTCATCGACATAAATATCCGGGTTATTGCGCATGTCGGCATCGACACTGGCGCGGGCCTTGGCACTGGCGGTCGGATAGCCGGTGAAGTTGCTGATCGCCGCCATGTTTTCCGGGCGCATGACGAAGTTGATAAAGGCGTAGGCCGCTTCCGGGTGCTGGGCATCGGCGGGAATGGCCATGGTGTCCATCCACACCGTGGTGCCTTCTTTGGGGATGCGGTACTGGAAGTCGATCGGCTTGCCCGCCGCCTGCGCCGCGCGCTGCGCCTGGGTGACATCGCCGCTGTAGCCCAGCGACAGGCACAGGTTGCCGTTAACCAGATCGGTCACCGGCTGCGACTGAAATTTACGGATATACGGCTTGATGCTTTTCAGCAGCGCCAGCGCCGTATCCAGATCCTCGGCCTTGCCACTGCGCGGCTCACGGCCGAGGTAGTTGAGCACCACGGCCAGCACCTCGTCGGGCGAGTCGATCATCGAGATGCCGCAATCGGCGAACTTGGCCGCGTTCTCCGGCTTGAACAGCAGATCCAGGCTATTGACCGGCGCATCAGCCAGGCGCGGCTTAATTTGCTCGGCGTTGTAGGTAATACCGATCGAGCCCCAGGTGTAAGGCACCACGGCGTGACGCGAATACGGATACTTAGTTTGCAGGCGCTGCAAACCTGGCTCGATGTCGGCCAGTGCCGGCAACTTGCTCTTATCCAGTTTTTGCAAGGCCCCTGCGCGCATCAAACGTTCGGCCACGGTGTCGCCGGGGAAGATCAGGTCGTAGCCGCTGCGCCCGGCCATCATCTTGGCTTCCAGGGTTTCACTGCTGTCCATCACGT
The DNA here is from genome assembly GCA_036835505.1 of Pseudomonas sp. Lineage (GTDB taxonomy): Bacteria > Pseudomonadota > Gammaproteobacteria > Pseudomonadales > Pseudomonadaceae > Aquipseudomonas. Next base: position 11,852 of record DAITLT010000011.1, on the reverse strand, counting down.
CGTAAGTCACCTGAATGCCGGTCTCGGCACTGAACGTGGCAATCGTGTCCTCGGCAAAATAATCGGCCCAGTTGTACAGCTTGAGGATCTTGGCCTCGTTGGCCTGAGCCGTCAGCGCCAGGGCGCCAAGGGTCAAACTGAGCGAGCAGTGCAACAAAGTACGGGTAGCGTGCATGGTCAGACTCCTGGGTGATTCCAGCGGGCATTCAGTTGACGGCCATCGAGACTCAACAATGGCCCGTACATTTCCGGCCGACGGTCGCGGTAGATGCCCCAGGTCAGGCGCTCCTCGCCCATGGCTGCCAGATCCAGGCTCTGCACCAGCACCCCGGTGCTGTCGCGATCGGCTTCGGCGAGCAACTTGCCCTTGTGGTCGGTGATAAACGACGAGCCGTAGAAACGCATCTGCAGCGCCGGATCAGTGGTCGCGACTTCACGGCCAACCCGGTTGGCGGCAAGCACCGGCAGGATGTTGGCGGCGGCATGGCCGCGCATGCACATCTGCCAGTGATCGCGCGAGTCCAGCGCCGCGGCCCCCGGCTCGGAGCCGATGGCCGTCGGGTACAGCAGCACCTCCGCGCCCATCAGCGCCAGGCAACGGGCCGTTTCCGGGAACCATTGATCCCAGCAAATCCCCACCCCAATCCGGCCAAAGGCGGTATCCCAGACCTTGAAGCCGGTATCCCCTGGGCTGAAATACTCCTTCTCCTGATAACCGATGGCGTTGGGGATATGGGTCTTGCGATACACCCCGAGCAAGCGGCCATCGGCATCGGCCACCGTCAGCGAGTTGAAGTAGGCATTCCCGGCTTTTTCAAACCAGCTCAGCGGCAATACCACGCCGAGTTCCTTGGCCAGCGCCGCAAAGCGCTTGAGCATGCGACTCTGGCCATACTCCTCGGCCAGGGCCAGGTGCTTGTGGTCCTGTTCGATGCAGAAGTACGGGGTGGCGAACAGCTCCTGCAACAGGATCAGCTGCGCACCCTGGGCCGCGGCCTCACGCACCAGGCGCTCGGCCTGGTTAAGATTCTCGTCAAGGTTCCAGCTGCAGGCGAACTGGGTGGTGGCGACAGTCAATCTGCTCATCACTTCACCCCTGCAGCGGCCAGGCCGGCTGTTGCTGGGTGATGCAATGCACCCCGCCACCGCCATGGGCCAGATGGTTGATCTGCACCGGCACCACTTCGCGACCGGGGAAGGCCTGGGCCAGCACGGCGGCGGCCTGCTGGTCGGCGGCAATGCCGTAGGCCGGCATGATGATGGCGCCGTTGGCGATATAGAAATTGGTGTAGGAGGCGCAGAACACCTCGGCCTCGCTGTCCACCGCATCGCTGGCCTCATACAGCTCGAGCAGCTCGAACTTGCGCCCCTTGGCGTCGGTTGCCAGTTCCAGGGCGCGGCGGTTCTCACCCACCACCTCGGCATATACCGAGCCCTGATCGTGGGTGGCGTCCACCAGCAACACACCCGGACGGGCAAAGGCGCAGACGCCATCGACGTGGCCGTCGGTCATGTCGCCGGTGACATAATCCGGATCACCCGGCAGCCAGATGGTCTTCTTGATCCCCAGCAGGCGGGCGAAGATTTCTTCCATCTCGGCCTTGCCCATGCCCGGATTGCGATTGGGGTTGAGCAGCACCGATTCGGTGGTGATCAGCGTGCCCTCGCCATCCACATGGATGGCACCGCCTTCATTGCTCAGCGGCGTACCGAAGCACTCCAGACCCAGACTATTAAGCAGCCGCCGCGCCAGGCTCTCATCCAGCTCATGGGCCGACTTGCCGCCCCAGGCGTTGAAACGCCAGCTAACCCCGGCCAGGCCCCGCTGCGGATGGCAAACAAAGCTCGGCCCGGAATCGCGGCACCAACTGTCGTTCACCGCCTGCACGATCAGCTCGATAGTGGCGCCACAGAGTTCCTGGGCACGGGCCACGGCAGACGGATCAACAATCATCTTCACCGGCTCGAAACGGGCGATGGCATTGGCCACCCGAGCGAAGTCCAGCTGCACATCGGCCAGGGTCACACCCCAACCCGACTCCCACAACGCCTGGTTGTGCGGCCAAACCATCCAGGTGGCGGCATGAGGCGCCCATTCCGCCGGCATCCACCAACCACTGTGCTGTACTTCGCTCTGCTGCATGACAAGTGCCTTTCAGTTAAGTCATTGTTATCACTGAAAACCGCTAATGCGGTCATGGCACCCATCCTAGGCCGGTAAAACTGGCGCAACAAACGATGGATTTTGCCGACAACTAATTAGAAAGGCTTATCAAACATGCTTAAACACTGGCCACCCCTGAACGCTCTGCGCGGCTTCGAAGCGGCCGCACGGCTGGGCAGTTTCCACAAGGCGGCCGAGGAGCTGCACCTCACCCAGTCGGCCATCAGCCAGCAGATTCGCAGCCTCGAAGGCTACCTGGAGCAGCCGCTGTTCTTCAGGAACGGCCGCAGCGTGGCGCTGACCGATGCCGGCTTCGACCTGCTCAGCACCACCCAATCGATGCTCCAGCAACTGGCCGTCGGCATCCGCCGCCTGGAGCAATACCGCAAGCCCAATCAACTGGTGGTCAACACCACGCCGGCATTTGCCCGCCACTGGCTATTGCCGCGCCTGGCGGATTTTCATCGCCTGCACCCGGAGGTCGATCTGTGGCTGCTGACCAGCGACGAGACGCCAGACATGGCCAGCCAAACCATCGACATCGCCATCCGCGACGACCTTAGCGCCCAGGCCGAATGCAGCTTCAAGGTCTTGCACGCCGACCGCCTGCTACCGGCCGGCCACCCGCAACTGCTCAGGCTACCCGCCGAGCAGCGCACCACCCTGCATGGCGAACGGGAAATGGACTGGAGTCACTGGGCGGTGCAAGCCGGCGTGGACGTTGGCCAGCAGCAACACGGGCTGAACTTCTCCGACCCCGGCCTGCTCCTGGATGCCGCCTGCCAGGGTCTGGGCATTGCCCTGGTCAGCCAGTTGCTGAGCCAGCAGGCGCTGGCCAACGGCCTATTGCAGCCGCTGCTGGAGCAAACCATTCGCGGCCCGAACTGGGCCTGGCTGATCCACCGCGACAGCGAAGCCGAGCCCTTGACGCGCAACTTCAGCGCCTGGCTGGAACGGCAATTGAGCAGCTAGCCACCTATGCTCAACAAAGCCAGCACCCACGCGGCAACAGAGGAGGCGAGAGGTGCGCCTGAACAGCAAAATCGCCCTGATCCTGGTGCTGCCCACGCTGCTGCTGGTCGGCATCTTCGCCTGGGCGATCAATACCCAGGTGCTCAGCCGCTTTAGCGCCCTGGAGCAGGCACAGCAGCGCGACCACCACCAGCGCCTCGAACAAGCCATCGATAATGAACTCGACAACCTGCAGCGCAGCAGCCTCGACTGGGCCACCTTTGACGACAGCTACAACTACCTGCAAGGCCTACAGCCGGACTACCGCGAAGCCAACCTGAACCTCACCACCCTGCGCACTCTGCGTATCGACGGCATCCTGTTCTACGACCTGCAGCGCCATTTGCACAGCCAGTTCAGCATCGACGCGCAAACCCAACAACCCAGCCAACTGCCCGCCGAACTGCTCCAGCAGATCGCCGCCAGCCTCACCACGCAGCCTGGCGGCGCCGCCCAGCGCGGCATTCTGACCGTTCGCGGGCAGACCCTGATGCTGGCCAGCAGTCCGATTACCGACAGCAATGGCGAACTGCCCGCACGGGGCAGCCTGGTGCTGTTCAGATACCTCGACCAAAGTGCCATCGACCGCCTGGCCCAGCGGATCAAACTGCAGTTGCACATTCAGCCGCTGCAGGACGCCGCACAAGCCATTGCCCCCGCCGTGCGCAATGGCCTGCAGCAGCAAGCGCTGTGGTTGCAAAGCGACGATGCCGACACCGCCTCATCGTTTTCCATTCTCAACGATCTGACCGGCCAGCCGGCCCTGCTGATGCGCGTCAGCATGCCCCGCGACATCTACCGCGAAGGGCTGAGCACGGCGCGGCAAATGCTCGGTTTTACCTTTGCCGCCCTGCTGCTGTTTGTTGGCGGAACCTTTTTCGCCATCCACCGCGTCGCCCTCAGGCGCCTGTCCCGCCTGAGCGCACGGCTGATCCGCATCGGCAGCCGTGGCGGCGACCAGGAGCGTCTGCCGATGCGCGGCAACGATGAAATTTCCCAGGTGGCGCAGGCGGTCAATGCAATGCTCGACGACCTCGACCAGGCCTTTGCCCAGCGCCGCAGCGCCAGTGAACGGCAGCGCGAGCTAAATGCCCTGCTGGTGCGCATCGCCACCGACGACGAAATGGCCAAAGGCGACACTGCGGCGCTGTTTCGCGTCATGAGCAGCTCCCTCAGCGCCGGCACCAGCCTGGTCGGCTGGAGCCTGTGGCTGTCCAGCGCCGACGGGCAACACTTCGACTGCCTGCGCAGCACAACCACCCAGCAGGCCACGGCCATCAGTGCGCAAAGCCTGCAAGACGTGCTTATCCGCCACGATAACGGCCTACCGGATCACCTGCCCTACCCCGCCGCCAGCGGCGTTCACGGGCTGATCCTGCCGTTCCATGTGGACTCGCACCTGGGCGCCCTGTGTGTCGAGGTCAGCAGCCCACAAGCCCTGGAAAACACCGATGAAGTGGCGTTCCTGGTGGCCGCCACCCAGTTGATCGAGCGCACCCTGCGCACGCATTTTCAAAACCTGCGCGAACAGGATCTGCGCCAGCGCGCGGAAATCGACACCCTGACCGGCCTGGCCAATCGTTCGATGTTCGAGATTGCCCTGCAAAAAACCTTGAACCTGGCACAGCACAGCGGCGCCATCATCGGCCTGCTGTTTATCGATCTGGATCGCTTCAAGCCCATCAACGACAGCCATGGCCACGCCGCCGGCGACTGGCTGCTGCGCCAGGTGGCCGAACGCCTGCGCGCCCAGGTGCGCAACGATGATCTGGTGGCGCGCCTGGGGGGCGACGAGTTCACCATCATCCTCAACGGCCTGCACGCCGCCGAAGACGCCTGTCGACTGGCCGAGAAAATCTGCCAGGCCCTGACCCAGCCCTACCCTTACTCTGGCGCCGTGCTGCACAGCGGCGCCAGCATCGGCCTGGCCTGGGCGCCACTGCACGGCAACAGCGTTGCCGAACTGGTCAAGGCCGCCGACCTGGCGATGTACGCCGCCAAGCAGCGCGGGCGCGGCCACTGGCTAAGCGCCACGGCAGCATACCCCGGCGCCGAATAACACGCCCGGCAGCCCGCCCAGAATGCACAACGCCACCCGAAGGTGGCGTTGGCAGTAACGGCGCTGGCGCGGCTTACTTGCTGGCGATTTTCTTCAGCTCTTCGTCGCGCAGCTCGCGGCGCAGGATCTTGCCGACGTTGGTGGTCGGCAGCGTCTCACGGAACTCGATGGCCTTGGGCATCTTGTAGCCGGTGACGTTGGCGCGCATGTGCTCCATGACCTGCTCCTTGCTCAGGCTGGCGCCGGGCTTGACCACCACGAACAGCTTGATCGCCTCACCCGAGCGCTCGTCGGGAATGCCGATCGCCGCGCACTGCAACACGCCCGGCAGGGCGGCCAGCACATCTTCCAGCTCGTTCGGGTAGACGTTGAAACCGGACACCAGAATCATGTCCTTCTTGCGATCGACGATACGCATAAAGCCGTCGTCCTGAATCACCGCGATGTCGCCGGTCTTCAGCCAGCCATCGGCATCCAGAATCTCGTCGGTGGCCTCCTGGCGCTGCCAGTAACCCTTCATCACCTGCGGGCCCTTGACGCACAGCTCACCGCGACCGCCGAGGGGCAGTTCGTGGCCGTCGTCATCAATCACCTTGCACAGGGTCGAGGGCACGGGAATGCCGATGGTGCCGATCTGGATGTTCTGGAATGGGTTGACCGAAACCACCGGGCTGGTCTCGGTCATGCCGAAACCTTCGCAAATGGCGCAGCCGGTCACTTCGTGCCAGCGCTCGGCGGTGGCCAGTTGCAGGGCCATGCCGCCGGAGAAGGTGGCCTTCAGGGAAGAGAAGTCGAGGGCGCGGAATTCTTCGTTGTTGCACAGGGCAACGAACAGGGTGTTGAGACCGACAAACCCGGTGAAGCGGTATTTGCCCAGGTCCTTGATCATCGCCGGCAGGTCGCGCGGGTTGGAAATCAGCACGTTATGGCCGCCGACCAGCATCATCGCCATGCAATGGAAGGTGAAGGCGTACACGTGGTACAGCGGCAGCGGCGCGATCAGCACCTCTTCGCCCTCGTTCATCTCCGAGCCCATCAGCGACTTGACCTGGAGCATGTTGGCAATCAGGTTGCGGTGGGTGAGCATGGCGCCCTTGGCCACCCCGGTGGTGCCGCCGGTGTATTGCAGCACGGCAATATCAGCATTGGTCGGGCTGGCTTCGCGGACGATCTTGCCGCGCCCCAGGGCCATGGCCTGGGTGAACTTGACGGCGTGGGGCAGATGGTACGGCGGCACCATCTTCTTCACATGCTTGACCACGGTGTTGATCAGCAGACGCTTGAGCAGCGGCAGCATGTCGCCCACTTCGGTGACCAGCACATGCTTGACGCCCGTCTTGGGCACCACTTCTTCGGCCAGGTGGGCCATGTTGGCCAGGCACACCAGGGCCTTGGCCCCGGAGTCGTTGAACTGGTGTTCCATTTCCCGCGCGGTATACAGCGGGTTGGTGTTGACCACTACCAGGCCGGCGCGAATGGCGCCGAACACCACGACCGGGTATTGCAGGATATTGGGCAACTGCACGGCGATGCGATCGCCCGGCTGCAGGTCGGTGTGTTGTTGCAAATAGGCCGCAAAGGTCCCGGACAGCTCGTACAGCTCACCATAGGTAAGCGTCTTGCCCAGGTTGCTGAAGGCAGGCTTGTCGGCAAAGCGCTGGCAGGATTGTTTCAGCACCGATTGAATGTTCGGGTACTGGTCGGGATTGATTTCGGCAGGGATGCCCGCAGGGTACTTGTCCTTCCAGAAATTCTCAGACATGGAAGCCCTCTCTCCTAAACAACAGCTGATCTTTACCGCCTGAACGACGATTATTCTTGGTGTTTTGCTGGCTGCTTCACCCTTTTACGGGCAAAAAACCGGGCCGAGCGTAACAGTTTTACCCAGCCCCCACCAGCAGCAAAAACCGCCCAGCGAGTCTCGAAAGTGACCGAAAAATAAATCTCGGTCACCATCTCCAGACGCCTTGGCAAGCCCTTGAAAAGCCAGGGCAAGCCGCTTCAAACCGGCCGTCTCAGGGGTTTTCGCGCAGCTCGCGGCGGAGAATCTTGCCCACCGGGCTCATCGGCAATGCGTCACGCAGGACGATCTGCCGCGGCACCTTGTAGCCGGTGAAATTGTCCCGGCAGAAGGCCTTCAACTCATCCACCGTCACCCCGCCGGCCCGCGGCACCACGAACAGTTTGACCGCCTCGCCGGAGCGCTCGTCCGGTACGCCGATCACCGCGCAACTGGCCACCTGCGGGTGAGTCATCAGCACGTCTTCGATCTCGTTGGGGTAGACATTGAAGCCGGAGACGATGATCAAATCCTTCTTGCGATCGACGATACGCACGAAGCCGTCCGGGTCGATCACGGCAATATCCCCGGTCTTCAGCCAACCCTCGGCATCCAGCACCTCGGCCGTCGCTTCGGGATGCTGCCAGTAGCCTTTCATCACCTGCGGGCCCTGGATGCACAACTCGCCGCGCTCGCCCAGCGGCTGCTCGACGCCGTTATCGTCAATCACCTTGAACGCCGTGCCGGGCACCGGAATACCCACGGTGCCCAGGCGCGCGGTCTTGCCGTAGGGGTTGGTGCTGGCCACTGGCGAGGTTTCGGTCAGGCCGTAGCCTTCCACCACGGTGCATCCGGTGATCGCCTGCCAGCGCTCGGCCGTGGCCTTGACCAGCGCGGTGCCGCCGGAGTTGGTGACCTTGAGGTGGCTGAAGTCGATGTCCTTGAACTCGGGATGGTCCATCAGCGCCACGAACAGGGTGTTGAGCCCCAGCAACGCGGAGAAGCGCCACTTTTTCAGCTCCTTGATAAAGCCGCTGATGTCGCGCGGGTTGCTGATCAGGATGTTGTGGTTGCCATTGACCATCATGCACATGCAGTTCGCGGTGAAGGCATAGATGTGATACAGCGGCAGGGGCGCGATCATGATTTCCTGCCCCTCCTTCATCAGCGGCAGACCGTCATCGCCCTGCTGCGACAGGCAGGCGTGAATCTGCTGCATATTGGCCACCAGGTTGCCGTGGCTGAGCATCGCGCCCTTGGCCACTCCGGTGGTGCCGCCGGTGTACTGCAGCACGGCCGTGTCCGCCAGTTCGACCTTGAGCGGCTTGAGGCCGCGCCCAGCGCCCTGGGCCAGCACCTGCTTGAAGGGCCGAGCCTGGGGCAAGTGGTACTCCGGCACCATCTTCTTCACGTGCTTGACCACGTTGTTGACCAGCCAGCCCTTGAGGCTGGGCAACATATCGCCCATCCGCGCCTCAATCAGAAACTCGATCTCGGTGTCGGCCAGCACCTCCTGCACCAGGCGGCCGAACACATTGAGATAAACCAGCGCACGAGCGCCGGAGTCCTTGAACTGGTGACGCATTTCCCGCGCGGTGTACAGCGGATTGGTATTGACCACGATTAGCCCTGCACGCAGGGCGCCAAACACGGCAATCGGGTATTGCAGGATGTTGGGCATCTGCACGGCAATCCGATCACCGGGCTTGAGGTCGGTGTGCTGCTGCAGGTAGGCGGCAAAGGCCGCCGAGAGGCGCTCCAGCTCGGCGTAGGTCAGGGTCGTACCCATGTTGCTGAACGCCGGGCGATCGGCAAATTTCTTACAGGAGCGCTCGAACACATCGACCACCGAACGGTATTGCGTGAGGTCGATCTGATTGGCCACTCCGGCCGGGCGTTTATCATTCCAGAACTCGGCGAGCATTATTATTATCTCCATCGACAAGCTGACCCGCGCACGCGGGGTTGGCTCGGAACTTAACAGCTCCCGGCCTTGACGCAAACACTTGCCGAGGGCTTATTGGCGAGGCGAATCACAGCGGCCAACAGCGCCTAAACAAATCAGCCTAAACTCTGCTTGCCCACCACCAGCGCCACGGAGTTCAGATGCGCGGATTGCTTCTATTTAGCTGCCTGCTGCTCAGTTTCAGCGTTAACGCACGGGCCGCCGACGTGCGCCTGGCCACCATTGAGTACCCGCCCTATAGCTCCGAATACCTTATTGAAAGGGGCAGCATCGTCGAGCTCACTACTCGCGCCTTTGCCGCAACAGGCCACACCACACAAATTGATTTCTTGCCCTGGGCGCGAGTATTGGTCGAATTGCGCAAGGGCAACTACGACGGCATCTTGCCGCTTTGGCCCGACGACATTATCAACGAAAGGCTGATCGCCTCACGCCCGCTGCTGTACAGCGAGTTGGGCTTCTTTATCCGCCGCGACACTCCCGTAAACTTCACGAAACTCAGCCAACTGAGCGGTCGCACGGTCGGCGTAGTGCGCGGTTATAACTACCCATTCGAGATCATGAGTTCAGGCATCGTCGCCGAAGAGGCGGTAAACGATCTGAGCAACCTGCGCAAACTCGCCGCCAAACGCTTCGACCTAGTGCTGCTGGAGTATCAGGTTGGCTTGCACCTGCTCAGCCGCGAACCCGAGCTGCAAAAAAACCTGGCCTGGCAGGGGCAAACCCTGGCACGCATTCCCCTGGCTGTCGGTTTTGCCCCGCCCAAGTCCGCCCAGCCCGACTGGGCCGAGGTTTACGCCCAGGGCCTGAGCGCGCTTTTGGCCAATGGCGAATATCTGCGCATACTGCAAAGACACCACCTGACAATTCCCTGAAGCCGCTTTGCCCGCGCCCAGCAGACGTGCAAAATGCCCCCTTTCCCAGGGCACAAGGACCCGCCATGCACCACGAAGCTTTTTGGCTGAATGCCAGCGACGCCACCCCGCTGTATGTCAATCGCTGGTTTGCCGAGCAGGCGCCCAGGGCCATTGTGATGATTGCCCATGGCATGGCCGAACACAGCGGCCGCTACGCACGCCTGGCGGCCGCCCTGGTTCAGGCCGGCTTTGCCGTTTATGGCCACGACCAGCGCGGCCACGGCCGCAGCGCCGAACACGGTAGCCTGGGCCATTACGCCGACCAGGACGGCTGGAACAAGGTGGTCAGCGATCTAGCCTGCGTCAACCATCACATTCGCATGCAGCATCCGGGCACGCCGATCTTCCTGCTGGCTCACAGCATGGGCAGCTATATCGGCCAGGCCTACCTGATGCAGCACAGTTGCAGCCTGCAGGGCGCGATCCTCTCGGGCTCCAACTACCAACCCGTAGGCCTGTACCGCGCCGCCGAACTGGTGGCCCGCTTCGAACGCTGGCGCCAAGGCCCAAGTGGGCGTAGCGCGCTGCTGGAGTTTCTCTCGTTTGGCTCATTCAACAAGGCCTGCAAACCCAATCGCACGCCTTTCGACTGGCTAAGCCGCGACCCGGCAGAAGTCGATAAATACATCGCCGATCCGCTGTGCGGCTTCCGTTGCACCAATCAACTGTGGCTCGACCTGCTCCAGGGCCTGCAACAGATCACCCCGCGCGGCAGCCTGCTGCAGATCGACAGCGATCTGCCGCTGCTGGTGATTGGCGGTGAATGTGATCCCGTCAGCCAAGGCAAGCGTCTGAACGACCTGGCCAGCGCCCTGTGCAACGCCGGCGCCAACAACCTGCAAGTCAAAATCTACCCACAGGCGCGCCATGAGCTGTTCAATGAAACCAATCGCGACGAGGTCACTGCCGACCTGATCAACTGGTTGCAGCAGGCCCTGAGCGCCAGCCGTCATTGCCCCACCCACCAGGAGACCCTATGAGTCAGGTCACGAACTTCCCTTATGACGCCCTTGCAGTCGGGCAAACCGCCACCTACAGCAAAAGCGTCGAGGAACGGGACATTCAGTTGTTCGCCGCGGTATCCGGCGACTGCAACCCGGTACATCTGGATGCCGAGTATGCCGCCACCACGCTGTTCAAGGAGCGGATTGCCCACGGCATGTTCAGCGGCGCCCTGATCAGCGCGGCGATCGCCTGCCAATTGCCCGGCCCTGGCACCATCTACCTGGGGCAGAGCCTGACGTTCAGCCGCCCGGTGAAACTCGGCGACACCCTCAGCGTGCGCCTGGAAGTGCTGGAAAAACTGCCCAAGGGCCGGGTCAAACTGGCCACTCGGGTGTTCAACCAGAACGATGAGCAAGTGGTTGACGGCGAAGCCGAAGTGCTCGCCCCGCGCAGCGAACAAACCCTGCAAATGCCCGCCCTGCCGACCGTCAGCATCGGCTGATCAGCCCTGCAGCCACGCCGCCCGGCGTGGCGCATCGGCCAGGGCAAACCTCACGCACAAAAAAAATGGGCGACCGAAGTCGCCCAAAATTGCCTTGCGTGCTCTGTAGCGGGAAGGTTCAGTCGCGCTTGCCGGCGGCGGGCGCCTTGACCTTGTGCGCGTCCTTCCAGACGAAATAAGCGAAGCCAGCGAAGAAAGCGACCATCAGCCCGACGGTGCCGATACCGGCAATTACCACGACGTCCATAAACATGGGCAGATCCTCTCTTGCACTGAATGTGATGGCTGCAAGGTAGCGACAGAGCCCGCCGGGAAAATTGACCCCAATCAATACAAATACAGGCTGCGAGCCACGGATCAACAAGCACTGACCTGGATCAACAAAGCGCCGCCGACAGCGCGGCGGATGGTCGCGCCAGACGGGCGTTTCAGGGCTTTTTCGGCTTGCCCTTGGGCTTCTTCTTGGCCTTGCCCAGCGGCAGGGCCTGGGCAAAGGCATCGCGCACTT